>JBASOB010000716.1:0-6566 GCA_049657865.1 Mobilitalea sp. | reverse complement strand
CCTGAAGAGTTCCCGCGGTTATTTTCTTAGCCATAATTTACTCCTTCTCTTTCCTTCTATGAGATGATAGGAAGAACTCATTCCACAGTACAAGTCCTGCCCTTAATATTCAGCCACTCTGCATATGCCATCAGCAGTGCACCGACACCTTTAGGGTCGTCATTTACAACTTTCTCTGATAAATAATAAGCGATACTACCGTCTCTTTCTTCTTTCGGTCCAAGTCCGGCCACCGAGCATATTCCAGACAGATGCAGTCTGCCATCAGTCTCAATCAGTTTCTCTTCTACCAGCCGTTCTAATATTTCTTCTCCTGTTTTTTGATATTTTTCTTTCTGCAGAATTCCCATCCGGCAAGCTTTCATTATGGAATAGGCAACCATCAGAGAGCCAGAGGTTTCTACATAATTACCTTCTATCTCAGCTTTATCAATTACTTGATAAAATAATTTGCAATTTTGATCTTGATACTTCAAAATCCCTTTCACAGCCTCTTTATAGAGTGCTTCCAAGGTCTTATAATGTTCAAAAACTTCAATCGACATTTCCTCTATGGTATCTACCAAAGCCATAAGATACCATCCCATTGATCTCAACCAGAAATTCGGTGACAGACCGGTTGTTTTATCTGCCCATTTTTGAATTTTCGCTTCATCATAAGCATGATAATATAAGCTCTTTTCGCTATTATACATATATTTTTTTACATTTTCAAATTGATTGATAATATCCTGATAGTTTTCTTTGTGGTTATACTTCGTCTCATATGCCATGTAAAAAGGTTGTGCCATATAAAGTCCATCGAGCCAGATTTGATTAGGATATCTGTCTTTGTGCCAGAAATTGCCGCACCTTGTTCTAGGATGTGATGCTAAATGCCCTTTGATAATCTCTATTGCTAATCGATACCTCTCCTCACCAGTCTCTTCATAAAGAAAGAATAATACCTTTCCTGCATTAATATCATCTATATTATGCTCTGTTGTTAAAAAAGTTTGAATCGTTCCATCCTGATTAATAAAATCTTCCATATAGCGGATGATATAATCCCTATAAGCAATGTCCCTGGTCACTCGGTATAACTGCATACATCCGATTAAAATGCAGCCGTCTTCATAATTCCAATGATCTTTGTAGTTTTGATAATGTTTCAGATATTCCTTAATAAATTGAGGCAATACCGCTATATTCATATTTGTCTCCATTTCTGCACCTCATTATCATTAGAAGGCTGGTTCAAAGGTGGAACATATCCTTCGGCCAGCCTCCTTGAATTACCTTATTTTATAATTTGCAATAACTGAAAGAACAAGGAGTGAGCACCTCTGTGCAAGTTTCGTAGTTTTTCTGCGTGAAGATGTTCTTTCTTCTGTGTGAAGACGTTCTTGCTTCACACTACTCTGCAGTCAAAACTGCATTAACTCCGTCCATTAATACGCCAGCTGCTTCTTCTGCAGTATAGTCTCCATAGCTTAAACCTGCCATTGCGTCATAATAAGCACCGTCGGTACTCTTAAGTCCTGCAGCTTCAAATTTAGGATCTAATGGATAAGAAACCCATGCTAAAATCTTGGTATTTGCTTCTGCAACCGTTGCATCTAAAAGTCCCTTTTCCGTACATACTGACAATCCTTTTTGGCTTAATGGAATACCACGTTCTGAAGCCATAATCTCAATACCTGCATCTTCATTTAACATAAAGTTGATTAATAGTGCGCATTCTTCTGGATGTTCTGTGTTTTCAGAAATAGCAAATGCTAAAGATACTTTAGAATATCCACCCTGAAATTCGCCCATATCTTTGAGGTAATCACCAACGACAAATTCCTGGCCAGGTGTTAAAGCAGCCATAAATTTAGAAGCCGAGGAATCCCACTCGAATATTCCTGCATAGAAACCGTCCATCCACTTTGGATTCTTATCTAAAGATTCAGCGCCGTCACCGGTGATGGTTTCAATAGAAGGAGTAACATGTTTGTCTTCTAAACTCTGAATAAATTCAAGACCGACTTGAATTTCTTCTGCTGTATATTGAAGTTGGTTATCCACAACCCATGCTTTGCCATATAATGACTCTAAGTAATATACCATCAGTATCATTCTATCATATTCACCAAGAGCGATTGGATAATATTCGTCACCCAATACCGTTTTAAAGGTTTCTCCTGCTGCATATAATTCTTCTAAGCTGGTAGGTGTTGCGATACCTGCTTTATCAAAAGTAGATTTGTTCCAGTAGAATATTCTACCAGTCATTGATACTGGAATACCCTGAAGTTCTCCTCCAACTGTACATTGTTTTAAAGCATCTGCACTAAATTGATCAAGAGAAATTGTATCGGAATATTCATTCAAATCCTTAAACGCACTACCATCAGAACTAAATGACGTGATCCAGTTCCAGTTGATTTGATTAACATCAGGAGCTGTCTGTGTTGCAAATGCAGTAGCCATGCTCTCTTCCCAGCCTGTCCATGCACCATACTGTGTTTCTACTGTTATCCAGTCGTATGTCTCCATGAATTTTTCTACTGCTGCAATCGTTGCTTCATGTCTAGTATCTCCGCCCCACCATGAGAACTTTATTGTTACTGGTTCTTTGGTATCTGTTGTATCTGTTTCTGCTGCATCCTCTGCTGCTTTTGTAGGTTCTGTTGCTGCAACTGTTGGTTCTACTGCAGCTGGTTCCTCTGTCTTACCACATGCTGCCAAAGAAAATACCATGACCATAGCTAATAATACTGATATTATTTTTTTCATTTCTTCTCTCCTCTTCTTTTTATCAATTATTTATTTTTATTAAGATCCAATAAAAATTGTGGTTAGTTATCCGTCATCTTGTGACAATCGGATATTCCTTCTGTATTTCCTATAAGGTAACTCCTTGCTTAAAGATAGCAATATCACGGAATCCATTTTCTTCACTTTTTACTTTTTTACCGGAAGCCGTAGCAACTGCCAATTGATACAATTCCACCGATAACTCCGCCAAATTCTTATTCTCTAGCAAATGTCCTGCATCGAAATCGATCCAGTTCTTCTTTTTTACCGCAAGTGCTGTATTACTTGAAATTTTAATCGTTGGAACCGGAGCTCCGAACGGTGTTCCCCTTCCGGTGGTGAATAATATGATATGTGCTCCGGATGCCGCCAGCGCAGTTGCCGCTACCAAATCATTACCTGGAGCCGCAAGAAGCGTTAATCCATGGCTGCTTACCTGTTCTCCGTACTTTAGAACTCCTCTGACAGGAGACGTTCCTGACTTTTGTGTACAGCCTAAGGATTTATCTTCTAAAGTAGATATCCCACCCTTCTTGTTGCCAGGTGAAGGATTCTCATAGATAAGCTGATTATTCTCTATAAAATACTGTTTAAAGTTATTGATCAACTCAACCGTCTGCTCAAATAATTTATGGTCAGCGCATCTGTTCATTAGAATTGTTTCTGCACCAAACATCTCAGGTACTTCCGTTAATATTGTCGTCCCTCCATATGCTATGAGCAAATCCGAGAAAGCTCCAACTACAGGATTTGCAGTAATTCCGGATAAGCCATCCGATCCTCCGCATTTTAATCCAATGACCAATTCATTGACATTGATTTTCTCCCGTTTGAACTTTGATGCATGACTAATAAGTTCCTTTATCAATAAAGTCCCTTGTTCAATCTCATCTTCACATTCCTGGCAGATTAAAAATTTAACTCTGTTCTGATCATAAGTTCCCAGTTGTTTTTTCATCTCATCTACATTATTGTTTTCGCATCCAAGTCCTAGAACTAATATACCCCCAGCATTCGAGTGTTCAATCAATCCGCAGAGAATCTTCTGTGTATTCTTATGGTCCTCACCCAACTGAGAGCAGCCGTAAGGATGTGTGAACGCCACTAATTCCTCAACCTCATCATTCAAATATTCCCGGCCTTTCTTCTCTAGCAGCCGTGCAATATCATTAACGCATCCAACCGTGGGAATAATCCATATTTCGTTACGTATTCCGACTTTTCCATTATCCCGGCGGAATCCTTCAAAATATTGAGTGACAGTTTCAGGGATATCTTCCGTCTTCTTTAGGATATCCTCTGACTCCTTCACACTATTCACGACTGATTCTGTTTTATTATCTGCTTTTTTCGTGTTGTCAATTATTGAAGTCCATACTACTTTACTAGGATTATAATGATATTTCAGTACTTCTCCAAGTCCGGTTTTCAAGTTGTGGGTATGGACCCAAGCCCCGGTACGAATCGGCTGAATTGCTTTTCCGATAGAATAGCCATATTTAATCACTTCGCTGCCTGTCCTTAAATCTTCTAGTGCGAATTTATGTCCCACCGGTATCTCTTCTATTATGATGAACTTCTCTTGTCCAATGTTTATCGCCTGTCCAGCAGACAGATTTTCAAGAGCAACCGCTACATTATCTGCTTCCTGAATTTTAATTGCTTCCTGCATCGCTTACCCCCTCTCGTTATGATAATCCTCATGGCAGGGATTACTGCTGATTCAGATTCTTGATGGTATCTCTCATGCCTTTATTATTAATATCCGTTATATACTTTATCATTGTTTCTGTAAGATTTGGTATCTGAGTTAAATCTTGATCCCAAAAGGCTATCTTCGATAAGAATTTTGTTACATACTGCTGCGTCTCTTTACTTGAATATTCTGCAAAGAATTCCAGTACTTCAATGTCATCGAGAATCTCATATTCCATCCCTAATCGATGCCCGATTAATGCATTCCCTCTGATCTCGATACCTTGATAGAATTCCATCAAAGCGGCAAGAGAAAATGTCAGATGTCTCGGAAGTTTTGAAAATCGCTCTATATATTCCAAGAAGCTAGGCATACATCTTGCTTTCCATTTAGATACCGAGTTAAGAGAAATGGATAATAAGGAGTGTTTAATAAATGGATTCTCAAATCTATCCTTCACCGCATCTGCAAATGACAGCAGATCATCTCTAGGTAAATCCAAAGTTGGAATAATCTCTTCATATACAGTATGATTTACAAATTCTCCAAGTTCCGCATCCTGCATGGATTCTTTAACATAATCATTACCAGCAAGGAAGGAGGCCAACGCAAACGAGGTATGTGCTCCATTTAAAATTCTTACCTTCCTCTGTTTATATGGTTTCTGGTTATCGGTAAAGATGACCGGAAGTCCTGCCTTATCAAGTGGTAGTTCATAGCTAATATCTCGATCGCTTTCTATCACCCATAAAGCAAAAGGCTCTGCGGTAACGATCAGATTATCTTTATACCCTAATTCTTCCCACATATCGGCAGCTTCATCTCTCGGAAATCCAGGGGTAATTCGGTCGACCAAAGTACTGCAGAAGACGCATGCTTGATTTAACCAAGTAATAAACTCATCCTCCAGTTGCCATAACCCAGAAAGTTTTAATACATCTTCTTTCAGATAGATTCCATTATCATCAATTAATTCTACTGGTAATATGATTAAGCCTTTTGTCAGGTCTCCTTTAAAATGAGAATATCTTTCATATAAGAACTTTGTCAGTTTGCCAGGATAACTTTTCGGTGGTTTCAGCTCCATACGATCGGTATCGTCATAAACGATTCCCGCTTCCGTCGTGTTCGATACTACGAAACGTAAGGTAGATAACTTTGCAAGTTCAGCATATTCTTCGTATTCTTCGTATGCACTGACTGCTTCTGCAATGTTGGTTACAATTCGGTTAAGTACTTGTTTTTTTCCTTTCACTAATCCTCTAAGAGAAACAGTATAGCAGTTATCCTGCTGACGGAAGAGATCAAGATTACCAAATTCAATTGCTTTCACGATTGCAATATCGCCATCAAATAATCCTTTTTCATTTGCTATATCCAGCATATAATCAACAAATCCACGTAGGAAATTTCCTTCGCCAAATTGGATTACTTTAATGCTTCGAGTTGTTTTATTCACCATCTTTTTGCTTATCGTTTCCATGATACGTCCTTCTTAAATGAATTTGTTATGTAAGTGCTTACATTTACATAATACTCGCTGCTACGCCATTCGTCAATATATTTTTTCACTATTTTTAGCATATTCACCATTAATACTCCTTTTTAACTATATTTTTTGTTTTATATGTCATCTTTATTTTACCCACTTGATATTTATACCGGTATATTGTATAATCGTCAATGTAAGCATTTACATATAGATTTACATAATTTATCTTCGCACACTTGTGCTTTTCTGTAATTTAACATAAACTTATAATAATTTAGTCCATGTGACAGTTTTATGGATCAATTCTATCAATACGAGGTATAAGAATGAATATATATGATATATCAAAAAAAGCAGGAGTTTCC
Source organism: Mobilitalea sp. (assembly GCA_049657865.1). Taxonomy (GTDB): domain Bacteria; phylum Bacillota; class Clostridia; order Lachnospirales; family Lachnospiraceae; genus Mobilitalea. Next base: position 232 of record JBASOB010000716.1, on the reverse strand, counting down.
ATTGCTACTGTATCACGTGTAATGAACGGGAATTCCTATGTCAGCGAAAATACCAAGAATAAAGTGCTTGCCGTGATCGAAGAATGCGGTTATACCCCGAATGCTTTTGCAAGGGGATTAGGCCTCAATACGATGAAGACCGTTGGTATTATGTGTGCAGATTCTTCTGATCCCTATGTTGCCAGTGCTATTTTCTTTCTCGAGCAGGAACTGCGGCAGAATAATTATGATG
>JBASOB010000715.1:0-2207 GCA_049657865.1 Mobilitalea sp. | reverse complement strand
GATGCCTCATCCGGTTAGGGATGGTTCTTTGAAGCCCATGTGGAGCTTCAAATTTTTTAGAATTTTCAAGGTTGTTTCACTGTTCAATTATCAATGTTCGTGCGACATGAAATCATATTTTATTTCGTTGCCAACCGAGATTCAGTATATCACATCTCCTGTATTATGTCAACCTTTTTTTATAATTTCTTTATGTTCGCTTTTCTTGCAACGCCTTGATTCTTCTAGGTTTGCAAGCATTTACATATTTGCTTTCGCATCACTTGTCCGCGTCAGCAAAGGGAAGTATAACACCCTCCCAAGGTAAAGTCAACAACTTTTTATGTCTTTTTCTAATCTTTTTTTATTATTACTATTTTTGTCTAGAAGATAGCCTAAAAAACAACATAAAAATAGCTCTAAATCAAGTAATGGAGTGGGTTCATAGAACCCTACCCCAATGATTGACATAGAACCAATACAACATCTCAAAACAGCTGTTTCTATACTTTCACTATAAAGCACCATTCAAAGCCAATAATTAACTATCTTCTACTTCTGAACTAAATGAACCGCAAAGCCGCCAATTTCTTCATTCAAATAGATGGTAGCAAGTTTATTGTTCTTATCATAATTCTTCGTCTCTTGGTTAAAGGTATAGCCGTTCGCTTCTAAATGATAGATCGCACGATCAATGTAGTTTGTTTGGATTGCAATATGTCCTTTTTGACCAAGAAATGGTATTTTCATTACTTCAATTCCTTTTCCTGCAAAAATAGATTTATTACCAACCTTCTTCGTAAACCCAAACAAGCTTTCAAAAGAGGTTGCTACTTTGTCAGCCTCCGTCTCATTATCCATGTTAATTCCAACATGACGGACTTCAAACCCCAACATAAGTGCTACTGCTTCTTTCGTAAGTACGGTTATTTTATCCCATTCACCTGCTTTTATCAGATCATCATTTACCATCCAGCTGCCACCGCATGCAATTATTTTAGGGAAATCGAGGTAAGAAAGTATATTGCCTGCATTAATTCCACCGGTTGGCATAAATTTCATATTTACATAAGGTGCGGACATCGCTTTTATCATAGCAAGACCACCTGCTGCCTCTGCCGGGAAGAATTTAACTACTTCCAGTCCTAATTCAATCGCCGCTTCAATGTCACTTGGATTCGTGCATCCTGGAGTAATCGGAATATCTTTCTCTACGCAGTAACGTACTACTTTCGGATTAAGTCCCGGGCTCACGATAAAAGTCGCACCCGCATTTATCGCTGTATCTACCTGTTCGGTAGTCAATATGGTACCGGCGCCGATCAGCATATCCGGATAAGCCTGTCTCATTAGACGAATAGATTCTTCCGCTGCCGCTGTACGGAAAGTTACTTCTGCACAAGGAAGTCCTCCTTCGCAGAGAGCTTTCGCTAAGGGCACTGCATCCTTTGCATCATCGAGTTTAATAACCGGAACAATACCCATCTTTTGAATCTTAGTCAACATTTCATTCATTTTTAGTTCTCCTTCTCCCAATTCATATTAAGTAATTGTCAGTAATAAATATTACAAGGCATATATACATTAAAAGAACATTTTAGTCGCTCCTGTAACAAATTGCAGTAGAAAATTGTTGTTATAGATAAAACTCAACAACTGGCTTTCTCCTATCATCTGCAATGCTTTCTGTCCAAATTCAGTTCCGCCGAATACGGTTACAAGAATGCAGAACAACCATATAATAACCAATCCATGCACTATCCCTGCTAACAATCCTGCAGTTTTATTTATCTGATTGATTAGCGGCAGCTTGCTGATTAAATCCAGCGCTATGCTTACAATCCATAAAGCGATCAGAATTACAAGGAACGTAATAATAAATGCTAATGCATTGATAATGATTCCCGAAAGATAAGTTGTAACATACTCCTTAAAGCTATTAATAGAAAGAGCTTCATAGACATCTGCAGTATTGTTTTTTACCAATGAATCCTTAATCGATTGAGGAAGGGACAATCCTTCAATCTGCTCCGTCTGTACACTTACATCTGCTTCTTTTTCGTTTTCCAAGTGAAAAACCGTCTCAACTTTCGTTGAGATACTTCCGCTTATCTGATCATTACCCCTCATAAAATCATTGACATAAGGATTAATCCATATCGTGAGTATCACTGCAACTATCATAAAACATAACGAAAATACCTTCTTAACAAAACCTACCTTCATAC
>JBASOB010000714.1:0-4370 GCA_049657865.1 Mobilitalea sp. | reverse complement strand
CAGTAAGTGTTGGTCAATCCAAGTGCATTAATGGTCAGATAACTTGGTATCATAACCGCGGCTTCTACAAACATAATTGCAGCCTGATTGACTTGCATCAAAGCAATTTTACCTTTGAATTTGAGTTTTGATAAAGCAAATCCTGCCATTGTTGCAAATATGATGGAAGAAAATACTGTCGTTAGTGTAACAATGATACTGTTGAAAGCATACCTGCTCATCGGAATACCGGCAGTTCTTGATGCCTTAAACAGCTTTGTAAAATTATCAAAAGTCGGTCTGGTTACGAAAAATTTAGGTGGAAAAGCAAACAGTTCATCCATCGGTTTAAAAGCATGATTGAATATGAATAAAATCGGAAGTCCCATAAACAATACCAGCGGTAAAATAATCATGATAATCTTGATCTGTCCTTTTTCAAATTTCTGAGGATTAATACGATTTCCTTTATATGCCATAACAGGGCCTCCTTTCTAATCTTCTGTAAATAATTTTTTGGATATTCCGGAGAAGAGATATACAATTCCAAGAAGTACAACGGAAACTGCAGCTGCATAACCCATCTCATATCGAATAAATCCATAATCTTCAATATGATTTACAATTAACTGTGCTGCATACCCCGGAGTCGGGTTGCCTGCAAGCTGCGAGCTGATGTAACCGGTTCTGAAAGCTCCAACGATTGCCATAACCGCAGCAAATAACATCTGAGGCTTCATATTAGGGATCGTAATATAAATCATCTCCTGAAAGCGGTTTTTGATTCCATCAATTGCCGCTGCTTCATATAAAGTTTCATCTGAATTTAAAATTCCCGCAAGAATTGCCAGAAAACCAACACCCATGCTACTCCATAATCCGATTATAATAACGATAGGCAGTAAGTATTTGGCGCTGACCAGCCAAATAATAGGCTCATTAATAATTCCAAGATTCATAAGCCAGCTGTTAATATATCCCGTCTGATCTCCGCTGAACATGATTTTCCATAATACCGTCATTGCAACACCGGAAGTCATACTTGGCGAATAAAGGATCAGCGCAAATACAGTTCTGGGTCCTTTGGTCAACTGGGATAACCCCCAGGCCAAAAGAAAGGATAATACATATCCTCCAGGTCCAACAATGATTGCATAAGCAACTGTATTCGGCAGTACATGCTGCATAAAGATCTCATCTTTTGTAATCAAATTAATATAATTCAGAAAGCCCACGAATCCTGGAGTTTCAATCGCATTAAAGTTTGTGAAGGATAATCCGATTGCAATCATTACAGGAATCAGTATAAATATTGAGAAAAGAAGTGCATACGGAAATAGAAATGCATATGCGGAGCGATTTCCGGATTCTCTTCTGGTAATTGATGTTTTTCGCTTCATCTTTCATTTCCTCCCCATTAGTCTGATGTTCCAAGTATTTCTTTGACCGTATCGATATCAGGCACTACATATTCCTTTACAACGACACCGTCTTTCATATAACCAAACTCTTCAAGTTTACGTTCCGTCTCGCGGTCAATCGTCTTAACTGCTTTATCGATACGAATACGCAGGGTCTTGCCATTTACTACGACATCGTTGAAGGCATTACTCATCTCACGTTCCAACATATAGGTTCCAAGAATTCTTGGAGATTCGAGTACCCAGGCAGACTGTTCCATAATAATGTCTTTATCAGAAGTATCCCAGGGAAGATCACCAAAAGCTTCGAGATTTGCTGTGTTCCAGATATATTCATCGCCGTAAGAAATCTGAAGGGTCTGTCCAAATTCTGTCTGTACTTCAGCAGAGGACCACCATTTCATAAACTCCCAGGCCTGATCTTCTCTTTCTTTAGTAGAATTAAAAAGTACGGTACTTTCTGATCCTCCTGCTGAATAGCGAAGAACTTCACCGCTTTCCTCTTCGATTCCGGGAATTAATGAGATCTTCCAGGAATCAGCAATTTCCGGTGCTGCATTCAGCAAAAGATTATAGGTTGCATAATCACTGATACCAATCGGTAAATCACCATTTCTAAAATGCTGGTAGAAATTCGGTACATCGACCGGTAGATTATATATCGTAAATAATTCCGTCAGCATGGTAAAGCCTTTAATACCTTCTTCGCTATTGATTGCCGTGTTTCCGGTATTTCCATCATATAAGGTTGCTCCATTTTGGAATAACAACGGTGTTGTACCATGAAAATTTCTCATTGCAATCATTCCTGCGGTCGGATAATAAAAATTAAGGCCTCTCATCTGTAATTCCGGGAGCATATCAATCACGTCCTGCATGGTATCCGGAACCTCAAGTCCTAATTTATCCAGCACATCGGTTCTGTAGAATAGCACCCAGAAGTTCATTGTCTCAGGTAATGCATAGATTCCATCCTCAATCGTAGACGGAATCAGAAGTCCTTCCTGATATCTTGATGCAATTTCTTTAAAATCATCAAATTCAGTTAGGTCTTTGATTGCCCCACGGATTCCAAGTTCAAATGGAATCGCATAATTGATTCCGGTTGCAACATCAGGTGCATCTCCGGAAGAATTCGCAAGAACAAGTTTATTCGGATCCGGCATTAGAGATAAATCAACTTCGATTCCGGTTTGTGGTGTAAATTGCTCATCAATCATCTTCTGCATAATCTCGAGATATTGTCTGGAACGGTTGACCCATACCTGCAAGTGTTCCTCTTCTACATTAGAAGTTGAATATGCTTGATCAAAGAAAGAAGCAGCAAATCTCTTGATACTAAGAATAATTTTTTCAAAGAAACCAGTTTTATCAGGTAATTCGGCTTCTTGCTGATATATATAGATACGATCAACTGCAAGTTTGTTTTTGTTCAGAGTATCCACTAAATTAGCCAAGTGCTGATTTGCAGAGTTTACGCTGGTTGACAGCTCTGACACACGGTAAGGAAGTTCCTCCGGTTTTTCGGCCAAACTTCTTAACTGGCTGGTGGCGATGCTGATAGAGCCAAATGCTGCAATTTTCTCAACCTCCGGATTATACTTTCCAACACTGTCCCTTAGTGCATCAAGTTCATCTGCCCATGCATATAATTTCTCCTGTACATCAGGAATATATTTGGTAATTTTTAAATCACGGTATTTGTCTTTATTCGTACCTGCTACCTTGGTAATTTCAAGTGACAGATCATTAATCTCACTCATGATTTTACTTACCGCTTCTAAAACATGGCAAATATGATCAATATTAATGATAAGAGATATCGAATGGGTACCTTCTTCCAGATAAACGCTCAGATAATTCTCTTCACTGTCTTGCAATGTTACTGTCTTATATTTAGTAGTGTAGTCAAGTGGATACGAAGCAAACGCAGTATTCGGAATCACACCGTCAATCGCGACATCCGTAAACACCGGAAAATCGCTCTTATCGGTCTGCATATAATTCATGGCGATATTGTAATATCCGGCTTTATCGACCTTAAATTCATAAGTTACCTTCTGTCCTGCATCCTTAAAGGAATCTTTATCGATGGTATTAAGAATGGTATCCGTTATTTCATAAGGCACTAAATCAGGGTCAAATTCAGCTACAGCCCGGATAGAAGAATCGTTCCGATAAGTAAAATCCTCTGCCTGTATGGTGATGAGCTCTGTACCGGCTGTATCTTCTGAGGAGATGTATTCTGGAGTCGACGTAACCTGTTCCAAATACATATTCCCGATTAATACGCTTCCCTCGGATACTTCAAGTTTGATTTCATTGATACCCTCCTGTAATTCTAGGATTAAAGGTGACGAATGACGATAACTTGCGTCCATCAGATATTTCGTTTCCCAGTCTATCACTTTATCCGGAATGGTGACAATTTCATTATCATAGCGATCATAAGCTTTTGTGCCTTTTGCTACCCAGGTAGATTCAAATAATACTCTTCTAGTTTCATAAAATGGAAACTCACTATTAACCTGCAGGGATAATTCGATTGGCAGAATCGACTCATCATAGGAAAGGTAATCAAATCGATAATAATATTGACCGGTTTCCGGTACATTAATTTGAAATACGGCATCGTCGCCGATAGTCATCGCTACGACAGAATTTTTATAATCATGATTTTCATCCGTAACGACTGCAGTTCCCGATACAAAAGTATGATCTGCAATTATCTCCACTGGATCGCCTTGATACAGGGGGGCCGTATAATTTTTACTGATATTAGTATAATTGTATTCAATCGTTTCATTAATATAGGAATCCGCATCATAGGTGTATGACTCAGAATTTGATGTATCTGTTTCTGTATTCGAAACATTTGTTTTGGAATCCGTTACCTGCGTCTCATTCTCTGTCGCACTGGCTGGAACACCGGTAAATAAAATTGATATTACCAGTATTACTGCCGCGATA
>JBASOB010000713.1:0-6314 GCA_049657865.1 Mobilitalea sp. | reverse complement strand
CTATTTTTTATTCCTTTTGCCAATAATAATTATACTCCAACACGAAAAGAAGGGGATGTTACAAAACTAATTAGTTTTGTAACATCCCCTTCTTTTATGATCAATAAATCAAGTTTATTTTAGTTATCGATTAATTTGTTTTTCTTGGTCCAGCTCATCATATTACGAAGTTCTGCTCCAACTTTCTCTAACTGATGTTGAGACTCGATCTTTCTCTTTGCGTTGAAGTTTGGACATCCAACCTGATTCTCGAGTAACCAGTTGCGAGCGAAAGTACCATCTTGAATCTCGGTAAGAACTTTCTTCATCTCTTTCTTGGTTTCAGCTGTAATAATTCTGGAGCCTGTGCAATAGTCACCATATTCTGCTGTATTAGAGATGGAATATCTCATTCCTGCGAAACCACTCTCGTTTATTAAATCAACGATTAATTTCATCTCATGAATACATTCAAAGTATGCGCTTTCTGGCTCATATCCTGCTTCTACTAATGTTTCAAAGCCTGCTTTCATAAGAGCGGTAACACCACCGCAAAGAACTGCCTGCTCACCAAAAAGATCAGTTTCAGTTTCTTCTCTGAAGGTTGTCTCAAGAACGCCAGCTCTTGCTCCGCCAATCGCTAAGGAATATGCAAGACCTAATTCATGCGCTTTACCGGTAGCATTCTGATGAACAGCGATAAGACAAGGAACGCCTTGACCTTGTTGATACTGACCTCTTACTGTATGTCCAGGACCCTTTGGTGCAATCATCATAACATCAATATCTTTTGGAGGAATAATCTGGCCAAAATGTATTGCAAATCCATGAGCAAACATTAATGCGTTGCCTGGTACTAAATTCGGTTCAATGGACTCTTTGTACATCTTTGACTGCTTCTCATCATTGATAAGTACCATGATGATATCAGCTCTCTTTGCTGCCTCTGCTGCTGTGTATACTTTGAAGCCTGCTGCTTCTGCCTTAGCCCATGATCTGCTGCCTTCGTAAAGACCGATTATAACATTAACACCTGACTCTTTTGCATTTAACGCATGTGCATGACCTTGGCTGCCATATCCGATTACCGCTACTGTTTTTCCTTCTAACAGTGAAAGGTTACAATCTTGTTGATAATAAATTTTTGCCATAAAATTAATATCCTCCTTGTAATTTTGAGGAGGAATTTTTCCTCCCATAATTTTTGTGGGAGGTTATCCTCCCAGTATTTATTTAACTTTAGAAGAATTCAATTCTTCTAATTAATTAACTTTTATTTAGTTATTGATATAGTCATCAATATCTCCTGAGCCTCTGGTAAGCCCTGTAATACCGGTACGAACCAACTCTTTAATGGTATACTGATTTAGCAGCTTAATAAATGCATCTATCTTATCCTGGTTGCCTGTCAGCTCAATCATTAAGGATTCTAATGCAACATCCACAATCTTAGCTCTGAAAATATCTGCTACCGACATAATTGCCTGGCGGTCCTTTTCCGTTGCATTGACCTTAACCAAAATAAGTTCTCTTGTTACAGATTCTCCTGGAGCAAGCTCCTTGATTTCAATCACATCTTCAAGTTTTAAAAGCTGTTTTCTGATTTGGTCTAATATCTGATCATCTCCATGAGCCACTACGGTCATTCTTGAGATTGCAGTATCTTGTGTTTCTCCTACTGTCAAGCTATCAATATTATAACCTCGTTTACTGAATAATCCTGCGACACGGCTAAGAACACCGGCTGTATTATCCACTAAAATTGAAAATACCATTCTCCTCATGGCGAACCCTCCTATTTATGTGGAATTGATTGATCTAAGTGCCACTACCGGGCACTTTGGAATGAGACTTTTCACTGTATAAAAAGTAATATTCATAAGATTTAAGTTATTGTAACAACATCATTTCTATTTGTCAAGTAATGATAGCAGGCTCTTCACACCATATTTTTATAGTTTTTCAGCTCTTTGTTTTGTGAATAAAAATGCAAAGTTACGCAAGAAACATAAGTCCTACATTTCTGATGAAACCAGTTTTAAGATATCCATAACGTAAAATTAAAATTCTTCTTCGAAGAAAATTACAATGCTGCAGTTTAGCAAATTGATATACAATATTTCTATTTTCTTCTGTCAGCATGTCACCATATTCTGCCAGGAATTCTTCTGCCTGATAATACAGAGAACGAAGGGCTGACTTCTGCATTTTAAGAGAGGTGATTCTGTTTTTCAAATACGCTAAAAACCCGGTATCTCCTACTACATTCCCACCATGCTGACGATAAAGTAAGGTTCCCTCATTAACATAACCGACTTTACCGATTGAGGAAGCAATTAATGCAATCCACCAATCATGAAATCTTGCATGTTTCGGTAAATGATTACTCTGCAGTATTTTGCGGAGCGCTGCATTTACCATGACGGTGCAACCAATCAGCTTATTTTCCATTAACAGATGTGCTAAATCAATCTTCATCGGATTCAAATGAGCTGAGTAGAAAAAGGATTTATTGATCACCTTCAAATCTTTATCTACGACGACGGCATCCGTAAATACTGCCAATGGATAATTTCTGTTTCGCTGTAATTCAATATTTTTCATCTTTTTTAGCGTCAGTTCTATCTTCTTCGGTTTCCAGACATCATCCTGATCGCATAGCATAATGTACTCTGTTGTCGTGAGTGTGATTGCATGGAGGAAATTAATTGCAACCCCCTGATTGCTTTCATTTTGTTTTACATGTATTTTACCGGGGAATTCACGCTCATATTTTAGTAATATGGTCATCGTATTATCTTTTGATCCATCATCGTAAATATAAAGTTCAAAATCCTGATAGGAAGATGCCAGAATGGAATCGATCTGCTCACCAACATATTTTTCTCCATTATAGGTTGCCATTATTACTGACACAGTACTCATATCGATATCTCCATCTAATTAACCTCAATATCTATCACTTCTTCCAGTATGATTTATTCATGCTTAACTTTACTACCAATTTCTTGGGTAGCAGGTGATACCTTACACCAAATTGATATCCCATAAATTTGAACCCGCTACTTAAAATTAGATCCGGTATTAAAATATATGCCTTCTTCTCTATCAAATACTTTATCGTATTCTTCACCAGCTTGATACCTTCTGACTCAGACTTCAGTCCACGAAACACTTCCGAGAATTGATTATGCGATACCCCTAGGTCAAAGTTACGAGTAAATTGCTGTATATAAGAGTATTTATGAGAATGTACTACTTTCGCTTCTGCCGCATAAGCAATTCTGTAATTAGCCTGAATCATTGCGGATGCCATAATCATATCCTCATTGAAAATCGTCTTTGGCACAAACCCGCCCATTTTCTGATAAATCTGATTACGATAGGTTGCACATACATCTGAGCAGAAGAACGTCTTAATACCCAGTTCTTCAAGGTCCTCTATTGATTTCACCCTGCTTTGTTTCGGATAATTAAAATATCTCGTGTATCTTTCTGTTATATTCGCTTTATCATTCGGTAATTGCCTCGCATAAGAAGCAGAAACAAATGGATCTTCATAAGGTTCAATTAATTTCTCAATCAGATGTTCATCAACAGGAATTGCATCCTGGGTCATGAACATAATAATATCCGCTTTCGATAAAGAAGCTCCATATTTTCTAGTACCGCCATGATCAAACTCATCTTTATCAATCGGTACAACTGTAATATTACTCTCTTCAATATTCGGAATTTCCTGTTCTTGTCCTTCTGGCTCAACCGTATGAAGTATAATGACTCGATTTGGTTTCACTGTTTGAAGATACAGCATCTTAAGAAGCTTATTCAACTTATCATCAGCATGGTAAGTTGGAATTATTACGTCTACTGAGAAATGAGTACTTCCCTCGTAGCTAGCCCTATGTTCTGATGATTGGTTTTCCATGATTACATTCACTCCTTACTTCAAAACTGGGAATATAAGTGTATGAAACTTCTGTTAATTCTCTGCACACTTACCTTACATGCACTTTGCGATACCATTTACACGTATAAAGATTATACCACAAATATGTAAAAAGAAAACGGTTAACTTTAATATGTTTATCATAACTATAAGTTATAACATAATTAAAATCTATAATAACATTCATATACCCAAAGAAGAAACTTTTATTTCCAAGTTTCTTTCATAACTATTGTGTGCATAATCTAATAAAACGAAAACTACCCAAATAGGTGGCTTTCGTTTTATGAATGACAATAAAGTAGATACTATCTTTATTTATAAAGCTTCAGAATTCATTTACTTCTTCTATCACCCGAAAATACAGTTCCGCTAAGACTTAGTTGAATTATACTTAGAGCAAAAAACTGTACGGTTGCCAAATACCATTCCCCTAAGATTATCACCTGCGCAACGAGACTTATCGATAATATTCCTCCCATTACAGAAGACACGATCCATGATTTGTTACTTTCTTTTCTAAAACATAATATTGCCGCTATCGTATTACCTAATCCAAATATTATAATTGCAATTATGCCAGGGACAACCCAATTTTCAAACGGAACTTTAGATAGCCATTCTTTGGGATACTCCATAAATATTTCATTGCTTGAACTTATCATCATCGCACCTATAATAATAGCACCGAAGGATAAAACCAAGTCATAAACTCCTAATAAGGTTATTCTTATTTTTAGTTTCATGTTCATCACCATGCCTTTCTCTCTGCCTGCAAACTTTGCCCACTGGCAAAAATTTGTGTGTGAAAATCCTTTTTTTCACACTACCCATTCTGCCCTAATCTGCCTATTCTCATATAGAAAACTACTGAGTCTATAACTTATATTTTGTAGTATTCGATCTTTATGAAGCGTCAATCATATCGTGACATTAAGCATGATAGGTCCTGCTTTGTCCTTGCATTTCATCCCTAGTTGATCTGATATTTTTGTGTAAGCTGATATGCTGTATAAATTGACAAATTAAAATCTCTGAAACTAGATGCCTCCTGCCTGCTAGTAATACGCTGATAGTATCCGATTATACTATCTGAATATACATCACTTAATGGTATTTCCGTTAAGTTGGTTTGAGTTCCTGCAATCAAGGGTATCACGACTCCCGCTGCATCCGGTGATAATTCATAGGTCAGGAATTCGATATCCTCGGAATCAATTGTTTCATCGTGATTTACATAATAGGATGCAATAAAATAATCCGGTCTTGAAAACGAGAAGACAATATAGCAGATTGCAGTTACTGCCACGCAATACTGGAACAATGGAAACATGGGTTTGTACTGTTTCAGAATAACTCCGGTCAGTACCAGTGCATCAACAAGCAGTGCAAGCAGGACAAACACTCTTAAGAAGGTAAGGTGATATGCCTGAATATATAGAATCATGCGGTATGCAGAAGACGCTATCATAATATAGGTGCATACCGTCATTCCAGTAATGATAAAACGAAGTAATTTACTTTCCGTGAAACACTCATTACAGATCAGCATTAATACGATATTAATCACTGTAACTACAAGCAGTTCAAAGAAACCTCTTCGTGCATATTCCGCAAAAGTAAATTGTTCCGGTAAAACAGAGATTCCGCTTGAAAACAAGAATACTAACTGGATACCACAGAACAATACATAAACCAAACATAATAAAGTCATAAAAGTGTTTGCAATGGCTGCATCTGCTTTCTTTCTAGTCTTTTCCACAGTCTCAACTGTTCTGGTAACTACTGCAGCAATAATGCAATAGCAGGCTAAAAATCCGAAAAATATTATGATTGCTACCTTAATTACTTCTGATGAAAACAAGAAATCATTAATATTATGCGTCATTTCTGAGAACAGTATATCCGCACTTGACAGGAGCAAGATGATAACCCAGAGAAGCGGTAATGCAATTACAATTCCGATTAAGATATTTCTGGTTTTATCTTTTTTAAACAATTTTGTCTGCTTCAAGAAATTAGTTCCATCCGAAAAAGGTTTTCCAATTGCAGCGATTGCTTCAAAGAACAGGGCAAACATTCTTGCCACATGTTTTGAAAATTCCCAGCGACTTACTTCATGTACCTGATGTAGCAGGGATAAGTCAAGTAAAAATAGAATTCCTACAAGATTTAAGAATTGAAGTGTTTCACTTGAGGTAAATATACTAGATGCTCCAAGCAGAAGAACTCCTGCGTAATATACTTTTGTACCACGCTTAATTGGCAGCTGCAAGTTTTTCATAACCAGCTGAAGCAAAGTTACCATAACGAGGGTAAAGAAAAAAACATTCACTCCAATTGATGTTTCATAAAAACTAAACGCAAATAGCGAACCAAATATGAG
>JBASOB010000712.1:0-42020 GCA_049657865.1 Mobilitalea sp. | reverse complement strand
ACATACTACAGTCAAAATCCCATTTATCATTCTAAGAGTACTCACGCCTAGTACAATACGATTATAAGCTCTAACTTCTCAGCCCTACGTAGTACACCGAGCTGGGTTGATTCCCTGCACTGCTCTGCACTTGCCCTTGCCCTTGAACTTTCTCTTGAACTTAATCCCAACTATACTTATGCAACTCCCCTTCCAGTCGCATCCCCTCAAAATTGTTCTGCCTTAGCGCCTCATAAAGTACAATCGCCACAGAGTTACCAAGATTAAGCGATCTAACCTCCCCAATCATAGGAATCCGAATGCAGTTGTCCTTATTCGCAAGCAAAAGCTCTTCCGGAATTCCGGCACTTTCCTTCCCGAACATAATAAAACTATCCGGTTCAAACTCCACATGAGTATAAGAATTCTGAGCCTTCGTCGTAGCCATATAAACCTTTGCATTCGGGTTCTTCTCCGTAAAATCTCGGTAGCTGTCATAAACCTCCAGATCAAGGTCCTTCCAGTAATCGAGCCCTGCCCGCTTAATTTGCTTTTCATCCAGACGAAATCCCATCGGTTCAATTAAGTGTAGCTTCGTTCCGCTTGCAACGCAGGTTCTTCCGATATTTCCTGTATTTGCAGGAATTTCCGGTTCCAATAAAACAATATTCATTCAACATTTCCTCACTTCCATAAATTCCGCTCACTGATTTTTGAGAAAGAAAAAAGGTGATATTAATCACCTTTTATCGCAATATTTATTTCAACAATTTTATTTTCTTCGTACTCCAGAGGGATACATATATTCGATGCAAAATTATTACTGAAAGACATGCTGCCGTTTCCTACTGTTGGTGGTGTTATGTCGATGGCGATTCCCTTTGTAGAGAATATTGTTGCTGTATTACCCATAATCATGTTACCAAGTTCACTGATTGCACTTCTAGCCAAATCATCGAGTACGGTAACCGGCATCATCATCATTTTAGATGCGATGTCACATGCGATACTTTCCTCAAATGCTATCATTACCTGTCCTCGCATTTCTCCTGTAATACCAATTAAAATAACCATTGTATTGCCAAAAAATGCAGGGCTTTTCACATATGGCTTTCCTATTTTTGCACTAACAGCACACATTTCTTTTAATATCTTTGTAGAGGCCATTAAGAATGGGTTGATATGATCCACATTAATTGAAGCCATTTTTCCTCCTAAATCCTAATACACTAACCTGACGCATTGTGTATTATATCCTGTTCCTATGCTTGTACCATATGTATCCTGATACGATTGGTCATAAAATAATTATTTTTACATATTATGTAATATATACACTTTATCTAGTACTATTGTACCACATGATATACTCACTTATCAATAAGTTTCCAATTATTTTCTATGATTAGTTACAAATCTTTCTATTCTTTCAAGAGCAATTTTAAGATTTTCTATTGAATATGCATAAGATATCCGAAGATATCCTTCTCCACAATCTCCAAAAGCAGTTCCTGGTACTACTGCAACTTTTTCCTCTTGTAGAAGTTTGGTTGCAAATTCATCAGAGGTCATCCCTGTATTCTTGATGCATGGAAATACATAAAACGCTCCAAAAGGTTCAAAACATTCTAGCCCCATACTGCGAAACGCATGGATTAAAAACCTTCGTCTCTTATCATAGGCATCCCGCATCATTTCAACATCGGGATCACCGTTTTTAAGAGCTTCAATGCCTGCATACTGACTGTTTGTCGGCGCACACATGATTGCAAACTGGTGAATTTTTATCATCTGCTCAATCACCTTAGCCGGTCCTGCTGCATATCCAAGTCTCCATCCTGTCATGGCATAAGACTTTGAAAATCCATTGATAACAATGGTTCTTTCTCTCATACCCGGGAACTCAGCGATGGAAACATGCTTTTGACCATAAGTAAGTTCTGAATATATTTCATCCGAAATTACCATAATATCTTTTTCTATAATAACATCTACGATTTTTCCCAAATCATTGTAATCCATGATAGCACCGGTAGGATTATTGGGAAAAGCAAGTATGAGAATTTTCGTTTTATCTGTAATCGCAGCTAATAATTGATCTTTTGTAAGTTTAAAGTCATTTTCTGCTTTCAATTCGATTACTACTGGAATACCTCCGGCCAAAATAGTACACGGATGATAGGACACATAACAAGGCTGAGGAATTAAGACCTCGTCTCCTGAATCAAGCATTGCCCGTAGTGCAATATCAATTGCTTCACTTCCGCCTACCGTTACAATCACTTCTTTATCATAATCATAATCCAGATTATTTTTTCTTTTCAGATAGTTTGTTATCTCAATTTTTAAATCTCTTAGTCCTGCATTCGAAGTGTAAATTGTTCTTCCTTTTTCCAAAGAATAAATACCTTCTTCGCGAATATGCCAGGGAGTCTCAAAATCTGGTTCACCTACACCAAGAGAAATAGCGTCCTTCATCTCACTTACTATGTCAAAAAACTTTCGAATACCGGAAGGCTGTATCTCTACTACTTTTTTTGATAATGGGTTTCTCAAAATGTAATCAACATCCTTTCGTCAGTCTTCGCCTGAACAAGTGGCAGACCATGCTCTTTGTATTTCTTTAATACAAAATGAGTTGCGGTACTAAGTACTGCATCCATCGGGGCAAGCTTTGCCGACACAAAAGTGGCAACTTCTCTCATACTCTTTCCCTCAATGATTACCGTTAAATCAAACCCGCCTGACATTAAATAAACCGACTGAACCTCATCAAACTGATAGATGCGCTCAGCAATTTTATCAAAGCCTAATCCTCTTTGTGGCGTTACTTTCACTTCAATCAGTGCTGTAACTCTCTCACATTCTACTTTATCCCAATTAATTAAGGTAGGATATCCGCAAATAATTGCTTCTTCCTCCATTTGTTTAATGGTTGTCTTTATTTCTTCTTCTGTAGTGCCTAACATAATGGCTAAATCAGCGGCTGATATTTTACTATCTTTATCAATTGCTGTTAAGATTTTCTCTCTCATATCAAAGACCTACCTTTTCGCTTTATATTATTTTATTTGATAATGCAATTCTTATTGTGCCAACTACATTACTTTATATAACTCATCACTTTTCGGTGGTTCTAAGAAACGTCTTTCTTCTTCATTCAGGATGATTCGATCATTTCCTTCTGTGATTCGCCCTATAACCGCTGCTGTAATTCCTTCGGCCTTAAGGTTTTCTACCAATAAATTCGCTTTATCTGTTACCATCAGCATACATCCACTAGAAATTAACAGATAGGGATTCAAATCATAAAATTCACAGATTTCAACAGTTTCTTGTTTTAAGAGGATTTTTTTTAAGTCGACCTCTAAACCGACTTTTGAAGCTGCTGCAATCTCCCACAAGGCTCCGAATATTCCACCTTCCGTGACATCATGCATTGACGTTACGCCGACCGCTCGTGCTACTTTTGCTTCCGGTACAACGGAAATGTACTCCATCATATTCTTAGCTCCATCAATAAAACTTAAGCTGTATTTCTCTTTCAGCTCATTCTCTTTGGACGCTGCTATAATTGCGGTTCCTTCCAGTCCAGCCCATTTAGTCATAACAATTTCCTGGCCTGGTTTTGCTCCAGCTGTTTTGATTATCTCATTCCGTTTCATCTTACCCACACCCGTAACGGTAACGATTGCCTGACGAACTGCTTTCGTTATCTCGGTATGGCCTCCGATGACATCTATATTGAGCTTTTTACATGCTTGTTCAATATCCTGCATCATGGCACGAAGTTCCGGTTCCGCAGTTCCTTCAGGCAAGAGAATCGTAAGCATGATTCCGATAATTTCTGCGCCGTTCGATGCGATGTCATTAGCCGTTACATGCACTGCCAAAGTACCAATATCCTGAACAGTACCTGTAATAGGATCCGTGGAAATAACAAATACTTCATCCTCTTTGAGTGTAATTACACTACAGTCCTCACCGATTGCCGGACCTACCAGCACTTCCTCACGTCTATGCTTTATTTGATTAAGGACAGACCTTTTAAGGACTGCTTCAGGCAATTTTCCCAACTTCATCATTTTTCTCCAATGTCTTATGCTTCTGCTTACTATTCTTCTGTCTCTTCTATCGGAGCTTCCTCAACCGGAATTTCTTCGACTGGAATTTCTTCCTCAATGATTGGTGTAATGGTTGGATCTGTAGGAGCTACCGTCGGTTCTACTTCTGGTTTCTCTTCTTTAATCTCCTTAGTACCTACGGTAACATATCGCGGTGCTGCTGCATAACTGCTCTTGTTAATCAGTACTCTTCCTACTTCAACATCATTTTCATAGATTACTTTATACAATTCTGCACGATAACCAGTATGTGCTGACTGAGTGATTACATGATATGTGGTAGGCTTTGTTTTGTCTTTCGTAATGACATCTGCAGGTGCCGCTGTTGTCGACGTAGTTACTGACTCAAATTTAATTCTTCGATTAGCAGTATCACGGGTCTCTTCACCCCATATCGTGAAAGTGATTTCTCTGTCATGGGTCTTCGCTTCTATCAAAATTGGAGATTCTGTACTGTTCATAAACTTAAAATCTTTATAATCACCTGCAATTGCAGCATCTCTGGATAGATCAACATAGGTAACAACCATAGAATGCGCGGAACGCTCTACTATGTTTAATTCTGCAGCTAAAACTGCATTATATAACGTTGTGGTTACCTGACATGCTCCGCCTCCGACGCTTTCAATTACTTTGCCTTGCAGATATGCACCTGCAATTGCATATCCATTCTCAGCAGTAAAAGGGGTTAAATACTCATATCCAGAGAATACATCTCCCGGATATAGGACTGCATTATTAATTAATTTTGCGCCATTCGCAAGATTCATTGCACGTCCGGCTGCTGATGAACTATAGTTTGTGGTGAAAGTTCCCAAAACAGTATTACATTTCTCCAAATCTTCCACGGTATACTGAGGTACATCATCTTCACGAACCGCATCTATAATGATATCCTGACGATTCCAGTCAACAATTGCATTTTTAAATAATTCAACTGTTTTTTCCACATTAACTTTGGTTCCAACTTTATGTTCTGTATAAACGAAAGCACCATTTTCTCTGGTGTAGGTAGCATTTACAGGTGCAATATCATATGCTGCCGCTTCTACTGATAGGATTTCCGTAAGTTTACTTTCATCAAAGGTAAAGGTAAGCGGATAAACTACCGTTCCTTGTTCAATATCTTTTCTATCTTTATATCTTTTAATCAGATTGCCTTCTTTACCAAGGCCAATTGCCTGCTCAATACCATCATGAGGTTCACAGGAATATCCAATATCTCCCATTGTAGTATAGATGATATCCTCACCAACGGTAATCGCTACTCCTTTTGCAGATAATTCACTGATAAATTTCTCTAAAGCGGATGCCGCTTCTTCACTTGTCATGCCACTTACATCTACCTCATCAATAAATACGCCCGTACATATTGTATTATCATTCTCTGCGGCGGCGGCATATATTGCATTGCCGGTAAATAAAAAGGATATCGCCAGAAGGAATACAGCGGATATTAATTTATAGCTTCTGCTCATACTCATCCTCCATCTTTATAATTATTTGTCCTATACGAAATAATACAGTTTTGATTTTATTTCAGGTTTTTCCTGCAGCATAAATCCAGTCTGTACATCAGACTATCATCCTCCTGCTATGATAAATGAATTATTATCTTTCATTTATGCTCATTTTTACTCTTTTATACTCTTTTTGTAACTGCTTCTAATTGTATCATAAAGATACGATTATTCAAGAAAATCTTTCATTTGTTGACTTTTAAGGTATAATTCGTTATATTTAAGAAAACAGATACCATTAGTTAATTGCCCACAAAACGGTAGGAAGTACCATAGCCAATACCAGGATAGCTACAAGAACTGTAGATATGATTCTCTTTACTTTTGGGTTATGAAAATTCATTTAATTCACCTCTTTAAATTTAATTTTTATATGAAAGGTTGTGACAACAATGCCAATTCCTGTATTAACAGCACTCATTATCATCTTTGTTATTTGGTTACAATATGAATCAAGAAGAACAGGTAATCTGTCAACCCACACGAAAGATAGCTTTTGGGAAAAGGAAAAAGATTCTAACGTAATCAAGCGATCAGATATCTCCTCTCTGGATTATATCACTATTCCTTTCGACCGTCTGCCACTTGCCGATCACGTAGATACCACGATTAATTCATATCGCGATACCGTTCTTAAGCTTGCCGATAAAAAGATCTTAATTCTCACCGGCTTATCAAATACAGAGTTAAAATATAAATACGGAACTCCAAACTTAACAATTCTTTCCGAATATGATAATAATTATACTGTTTTAGTCAGCTTTCTGCAGAAATGGGCTGAACGCTTGTACGAACAGGGATTTGAAGCAGAAGCACTTCCTATCCTTGAATTTGCTGTCTCCTGCGGCAGTGATGTCAGTTCTTCTTATGTATTATTAGCATCTATCTATAAGCACCAGTCTGCTCTTCAAAAAATTGATCATTTACTAGATACTGTTCAAAATAGCAACATTATGACAAAAGATAACCTAATCGAAGAACTGAATACGATTAAAACCTCTTAGCGATTGATTTGTCTTATCAAAGGCATCCCTTTGTCCGGTTTGATTATAGTAAATGCAATCATTATTTTATGACACTTTATCAAATCTATCAAGGCTTTTTTTATTAATTTTTTATGTAACAATTGGTCGGTTTGCATAAGCACAATCTGCCCTCAGAAAACACTCGCTGCACTTTGGACTTCTAGCAGTACAAATACTGCGTCCGAGTGTTATAATCTGAATATTATACAGAATCCACTGCTCTTTTGGGAGCCGTCTCATCAAATCATATTCTATCTTCTCTGGGTCTTCTTCCTCTGTAAATCCTAATCTCTTGGAAATACGCATCACATGAGTATCGACAACAATACTAGGTTCATGATAGATGTTTCCACGTATTACATTCGCTGTCTTTCTTCCCACGCCTGCAAGTTTTGTGAGTTCCTCAATATTCTCTGGAACAACTCCATCATAATCTGTCATTAATTGTCTCGCACAGGTAATAATGTTTTTTGCTTTATTTCTATAAAATCCAGTAGAATGAATATCCTTTTCCAGTTCTTGCTGGTCTGCCTGCGCAAAGTCCTGTAGACTCTTATATTTTTGAAATAAATCTTTTGTCACTATATTAACTCGAATGTCGGTACACTGTGCACTTAAGATTGTTGCAAACAGAAGCTGCCAAGGTGTTTCGTGATTTAGAAAGCATCGATATTCGGTCCCATACTCCTTATTCAAAGCTTCCAGAATCCGAACCATTCTATCTTTTTCCTTCTTCGTAGTCCTTTTACCAGCCAATCAAATCATCTCCTCTCCTGTAAGTACGAAATATTTATTTAGTCTATTAATCAGTGGAGTAATATTGCATCCTATATATCGTTAAATAATAGGAATTAGTTTAGCAGAATTATTAAGTGGATCTTTATTCTCATAATCAAAGAGGAAGGCCGTAGGTTTTTTCACTGCTTTGCCAGTTTGGGAAGACGCTATGACGTCATATGTAAAATACTCAATATGTATCTGTTTGTGTTCCACGCTGTATTTACTATATACTTCTCTCAAGTTGATATTCTCCGGCTGTTTTGGTGCAAAGGATGGCCGGCTCTTCCTATCTTCTCTCAGGAATAAATCCATCATAAGAATTTCTTTAAAAAGATTGACAGATTCTTCTTCGGCATTCTTAGCCTTTTTGCATAGGACGTCTTCATAAAAATCTAGTAATATTTCATATTTCTTAAGTCTGGTATGTGCGATATGCGCTAACTTTTTCGTCTCATAATAAAGATGAATCTGATGATACATCTCCATCGCGGAATCAAAAAAGTGCTCCATATAATTCATTGCAAACATAAACTGACCACTATTATAATAAACTTCCACCATCTCGCAGATGCCTTTAATGATTAGCAATTCATCATAAGACAGATATTTCGTAAACAACACCTCATAAGGAGCAGTGCTTTTATATGTAATGCCGTAAGTACTGCTGTCCTCCTCCATCTGTGATCCTTTCAGCACTTTTAAGAATCCAAGTTGGAATTGGTCCGGTTTCATAAGGTATACGTCATTGAAAGAATTTTCGAAGGAATGATAATCCTCAAGCGGTAATCCTGCAATTAAATCAAGATGCTGGTGAATGTTGCCACCTTCTTTTATTCGGGCTACATTTTTGCTCAGCTTCTCTAAATTCATCTTTCGTTGGATTGCATCCACCGTGTGGGCATTGGTGGTTTGAACATCGATTTCAAATTGAATATGCCCCGGTCTTAAGGTTGCAAGAAATTCAATTTCGTCCTCCTCCATAAGATCTGCAGATATCTCAAAATGAAAATTAGTGATTCCATTATCATTCTCTTTGATAAATTTCCAGATATCCATTGCATGCTGTTTATTGCAGTTAAATGTCCGGTCAACAAACTTAATCTGTGGAACCTGCTGATCCATCAGAAATTTCAATTCTGTTTTCACGAGTTCTGTGCTTCGAAGCCGTACTCTCTTGTCAATGGAGGACAAGCAGTAAGTACAGGAAAATGGACAGCCTCTGCTGCTCTCATAATATATGATCTTATTTTCAAAAGATTTCATATCTTTATAAGGAAAAGGGATGGAATCTAAGGAAAGAGGAAGACGTAAGGGCGTAACAGTGCTTTCCTTTTCCCTATTACTCTGGTGATCGTAATGTTTTTTTGCGCTTTCTTTATATGCGATTCCTTTAATGGATTCCAATTCTCTTGTTCCATCAATGTAATATTCTGCAATTTCCAAGAAAGTCTGCTCGCCTTCGCCTATCGAAACCGCATCTAAATCCTGATATAGTTCGAGACATGTCTGAGCGTCATAGGATACTTCCGGACCCCCAAACCATATCTTGGTGTTCGGTGCCACTTTGCGCAAATCCCTTATAATCCGCGTGATCATATCAATATTCCATAGGTAGCAGGAAAATGCAACCACCTCTGCCTTTTGCAGATAGATTTCTTTTAGGATATCTTCTTCTAACTGGTTAATCGTATATTCAACCAGCGAAATATGTTCCGTATATTTCATGTCCTGCTTACAGGCATATGCTTTCAGACTATATACTGCCAGATTGGAATGTATATATTTTGCATTTAGTGCTACTAATAATATCTTCATCTATGTAATCTCCTTGTGATTCTCGGGGGTTCTGAATAGTTACTCTTATTCGTAACTGTTCAGTACCTTCGCAGTTACAGGGCATCTAGCGATGCCTGTGCACACAAAATGGATAAAACCCATCCATTTTGGCGCCGATAACTCGAATCCACTACGTGATTCTCGGGGGTTCTGAATAGTTACTCTTATTCTATCATAGTTTAGGCTCTGTTATCTACCAAATTCATAGAAAATATGATTCATTTTCTATAATTGAGTTCTAGGCTGTGCCTGTAAAACAAAGGTTTTCTACAATGAAAAAGGACAGTTGGGGTACTGTCCTTTTTCGGAGAAGGTATTTTATTACTTATGGGGTGTAGCAAAAACTATATAATGTATTGGGGTTTACTCAAATATTATAACACCAGATGTCACGCAAGTGTGCACAAACATTACAAATTTTACATCTTTTTTTCGTCATTTTATACATATGTTTAGTGCCATCACTTTCTCGTGTATGCTCATAGTGTTATATCTTAAATAGTTTTCCCCTCAAACAATACTTCGAATTCTTCTCTGGTAATTCTTTCTTTCACTAATAGCAGTTCAGCACAAGCCACTAACACGTCTTTATATTCCAGAATAATACGTTTTGCTTCAACATAGCATTCATCAATCAGTGCTTTTACCTCATCATCAATACGATTTGCTATATTTTCACTATAACTTCTCGTATGTGCCAAATCCCTGCCTATGAATATTTCTTCATCTTCATTATCGTAATTCACCATACCAATAGAATCTGAGAAGCCATATCGCGTAATCATAGCTCTTGCTGTCTTGGTAGCCACCTTAATATCTTGGGAAGCCCCTGTAGTAATGTCATCAAAGAAAAGTTCTTCTGCAGCTCTTCCGCCTAAGTCAACTACAATTTCCTGTTTCATTCGTCCCTTCGTATGGAACATCTCATCCTTTTCAGGAAGCGGCATTGTAAAACCTGCTGCTCCTCCTCCGGTCGGAATAATAGAAATCGTATAAACCGGACCAACTTCAGGAAGGATATGAAATAAGATTGCATGACCTGCTTCATGATATGCCGTAATCTTCTTTTCTTTTTCTGTAATAACCTTGCTCCTCTTTTCAGTTCCGATACCAACCTTAATAAATGCTTTCTTGATATCTTCACTGTTAATAAAGCTTCTATTATCTCTTGCAGCTCCAATAGCGGACTCATTCAGCAAGTTCTCCAGATCAGCACCGGTAAATCCGGCTGTGGTCTGTGCTACTTGTTTTAAATTCACATCTTCGCCAAGCGGTTTTCCTTTTGAATGTACCAGAAGGATTTCTTCTCTCCCCTTCACATCCGGACGTCCTACTGATACCTTACGATCAAAACGGCCTGGACGGAGAATTGCAGGGTCTAGGATATCCACGCGGTTTGTTGCCGCCATTACAATGATTCCTTCATTTACGCCGAAACCATCCATTTCCACAAGCAACTGGTTTAAGGTTTGTTCTCTTTCATCATGACCGCCACCCATACCGGTTCCTCTGCGCCTTGCGACTGCATCGATCTCATCTATGAATATGATACATGGAGCGTTTTTCTTAGCTTCTTCAAATAAATCTCTTACTCTGGACGCACCTACACCGACGAACATTTCTACGAAATCAGATCCGGATATTGAGAAGAAAGGAACTCCCGCTTCACCGGCAACTGCTTTAGCAAGTAATGTCTTACCGGTTCCTGGAGGTCCAACGAGGAGTACTCCCTTCGGAATTCTTGCTCCGACCTGAATATATTTCTTAGGAGATTTGAGAAAATCAACAATTTCTTTCAACTCGTCTTTTTCTTCATCCAGCCCTGCTACATTTTTAAAGGTAGTTGTTTTGTTTTCTTCCGTCGTCATCTTCGCTCGGCTCTTACCAAAATTCATCACTTTATTGTTGCCGCCACCCATTGATGCTTGGTTGGACAGGAACGTGAAAAGTATAAGAATAACAACGAATATTAAAATATAAGGAAGTATTGATGTTACAAAGAAACTCGGCTTAGAGATCTTATGAATGACGGGGTCAAGATTTGCAGTACGCGCCAGTCTCTCAATTGCTTTTACATCCGTAACCGGAAATGTTTCACTTGTATCATCTGTCAGCGTGGCTACTACTTCTCCGGTGGGTACCTCTATGTTCTGATATATGTCAACTGCTTTTATTTTGTTGCTATCCATGTCATTCACAAACTGGGCATAGGAATAAGCATCCGGATCATTGACCTCAATATTATTGGATACGTATAATGTTACAACCACAATAAGCAGAATAATGATATAGAAACCATATCCTTTCATCTGTTTTTTCACTAAACAACCTCCTTATTTTACATACAATTATTTTACTCGAAATAATTTATTTCCTATTAATTTTGCAATACTTATAATCCGGATTATATTATTCTGCATCAGATTAATTTTGTATTACCAATCGTCCGGATTATATTTATCATCTTTGTATGATATCTATTTTATATCATATTATCCAATATATTAATATAGTCGAATTAAGATGACGACTACTCTACTACTCCGACAAATGGTAAATTTCTATAATATTGGTCGAAATCAAGTCCATAACCAACTACAAATTTATCTGGTATCTCAAATCCAACGTATTCTACCGGAACTTCGATTTCTCTTCTGGAAGGCTTATCGAGCAAAGTACAGATTGATAAACTCTCAGGTGCTCTAGTTCCAAGCAGTTCTTTAAGATAGGCCAACGTTCTTCCGGAGTCAATGATATCTTCGATAATAATTACATTTCTGCCCTGAATGGATTCATCTAAATCTTTTAAGATACGAACCCTGCCGGAGCTGACTGTTTCACTGCCATAACTGGATACTGACATAAAATCCAAGGTAACAGGTATCGTAAGTCTTTTCGCTAATTCACAGGTAAAGAAGATGCTTCCTTTAAGGATGCAGATAAGATGAACACTTTTTCCTGCGTAGTCTTTACTGATCTGCTCTGCCATTTCTCTGGTTCGCATATTGACTTGTTCTTCTGAAATCATCACATTTACTTTCTTATCTTCCATTTTCATTTTCCTCCATTGGAATCATTTTCATCAATAGTATATTAGTTGTGGTTTCATCCACTTTATATTTTTCGCTCATGCGTTCTCCAGTTCCTAGAATCCACATGATATGACTGCCATCTGCAATAAGAATTTGATTATCCCGTTCTCTGCTTGGTATTTTATGGTCAATAAAATAGTCTTTTAATTTTTTACGGCCGCCCAAATCATTGATTTGAATATAATCGCCTTCTTTTCGTGTTCTTATTTCAACAGTATTTTCTATTTTATCATAGTCAAACCACTTTTCACAACTACTTTTCGAAATAGAATCATCTTTCTTGTATTTCATCTTCTTCGCTACCAAGACTGCCTTTATTTGTGGGATTTCAATCTGTCCGGGTATCGTAATCTGAATCGGTTTCCCCACTTCTTTATTTGTTTCATCTTTTAAATCTGCATTTTGATTCCTACCGCAATAAAGTCTGATATCTTCATAATTCTTATGTGCGATAATTCCATAAGGTAGATTAATTTGCCTTCCTACCTGCTTTGAACACAACTCCATAATTTCGTCCACATGTTTTGCTTCTAAGTCTTTGCTTTTACCTGCAAGGTTTTCAAGTATTTTTCGTATCATTCCTTTTTGAAGAACAACTGGTTCTTTACAGAACGACGCAACTGAAAACAGATACTCTTCGTTCTCTTTTTTCACTAAATCTTGATAACGTTGGTCTATGTTGTTCTGTAGATACTCTTCAATCTCCTTCAGCTGCAATGCTGCAGATGCTATGTTGCCAACTGAACCGCTATTGATTTCGCAAGTCGCATAAGCCAATACTTTATGTCGGATTTTATTACGGCTGTAATCTTCGGTCAGGTTTGTGGAATCCGTCTGATATGCAATTTTATGCTTTTTCAGATATTCTTCAATTTCACTTCGTTCCAGACATAGAAGCGGCCGAATCAGTACAATATCTTTATCTTCTGCCTTCATCACGCGCATCGGCTCGATTCCCGTAAGACCTTTGATCCCTGTTCCACGGAACAGATGAAATAATACGGTTTCCGCATTATCATTCTTATTGTGTGCAACCGCAATTTTACTGCAGTTTTTCTGCCTGCAAGTATCTTGAAATGCTTGATAGCGTAATTTTCTTCCCGCTTCTTCTTCCGAAATGCCTTCCACCCTTGCCTGCTTCTTCACGTCATACTGATAACTGCTGTAATCAATATTCCAGTCTCTACAAAGCTGTTCTACATACTGTTCATCTCTTTTTGCTTCTTTCCCACGAATACCATGATTGATATGAACTGCAAAAATAGTAATTCCCATCTCTTCTCTGAATTCACTTAGGATATGCAAAAGACAGACAGAATCAGCGCCGCCGGATACCCCTACGACAATCCTGTCTCCCTTATCTATCATATTATTTTTTTTACTATAATCATATACCTTACGAATCATTTGATGCTCCATCTTCATCCGATATATTTTGGTAATAGAACGATAAATTTCACTTCAATTCTAATCCTTTTACCTTCATATTTCAATGACATTTTCTTATATCCTAAAGAAAGATATCTTCTATCCATTTCCATACGTATACGTCTCTTAACATAAAAAAATAGGGTTGTTATACAACAACCCTAATAGAATAATAGCGAAGGAGGGATTTGAACCCCCGACACCGCGGGTATGAACCGCGTGCTCTCGCCAGCTGAGCTACTTCGCCAAAGTGACGAAATTTATTATATCCACTTTATGAAGGATTGTCAATCCTTTTCTTCATAACATTTGTTCCGGCGAGCCTTTTATTCTTCTGGCTGAAAGAGAATTTCGTCTTTGTACACAAGACCAAGCTTATCTCTTGCCATATCTTCTATGTATTGCTTCGTCTGGGCATACGCTTTCATATTACTGATGTCGGTTGCTCTATCCTCTTCCTCCGCAATCTGAGCTTGAAGCTGCTCAATGGTAAGTTCCGCTTTATTGCTTTCCTCTTCTAATCCAATTCTTCGGTAGGTTACCGTTGCAAAAAGCATCAGAACTACAAATGCAATGATTCCAATTCCTGTTTTTTTACTATTACTTCTTTTCATTCTTACTTCACTCCCAAACAATACTTCCATTAACGATAAATGCATTAAAGATACTTATACAATTCTTTCGCATCATCCTTTTTCGTTGTTTCCTGTACGTCAAGTACTTCTACCTTAACAGCTTTGCTGCCAAAACCAACTTCAATCACATCTCCTACTTTAACATTCGAGGATGCTTTAGCTGCTGTTCCATTAATGGTAACTCGACCTGCATCACAAGCATCGTTTGCTACGGTCCGTCGTTTAATTAATCTGGATACTTTTAGATATTTGTCAAGTCTCATGTTATTTCCCTCATTATTTCCAAAGAAAAAAGGCTATTTTAAAACCATATACTCCTAAGAGATCCGGAATTTAAAACAGCCTTTATCGTTTTCAATCTACTATGCGTTGATAACGTCCTTTAAAGCTTTTCCTGCTTTAAACTTCGGTGCTTTTGAAGCTGCGATTTGGATAGTTTCCTTTGTTAATGGATTTCTACCTGTTCTTGCTGGTCTTGCGGATACTTCGAATGTACCAAAACCAACTAACTGTACCTTCTCACCTTTTGTTAATTCTTCTGATACTACATCGATAAAAGCCTTTAAAGCTTTCTCTGAATCCTTCTTGGAAAAATCTGTTTTTTCTGCAATAGCTGCAACTAATTCTGCTTTGTTCATGGATTTGCTCCTCCTCTAAAGTATTTGGTTATATTTTAATTATCTAAAATTTACTTCCCTTCCCGCCACAACACTTCTTGTTCTTCGGTGGAAAGTTCATATAGATTCTGGCCTTTGCTCTCCGCTAGGGCAAAGACATCTACAAATCTATTTATAAACTTATTAGTGGCATTTGTCAAGGAATATTCTGCATTTAATTGTAAAAAGCGCGATAAATTAATCATTGTAAACATCGCATCTCCAAAATCCTCTTGAATATTGCTTTTATCCCCATTTTCAATGGATTCCTTGATCTTTACAAGGTTTTTTATGGCTTCATCCAGTACCTCAACGGTATCTTCATAATCAAGTCCCGCTTTTGCTGCCTTCTTCTGTACTTTCTCTGCCCTGATATTTGCCGGAAATGCTTTTGGAACTTCAAGAAGTTCTTCTGCTATATTATTCGCTTTCTTTTCAGTCTTCTTGATTGCTTCCCAATTACTTAAAGCGGACTGGGAATCTGCTGCCGTTAATTCTCCAAAAACATGCGGGTGTCTGCGAATCATTTTCTCTGTTACGCCGTTTATGACGTCACTGATGTCGAATTCCTGCTCCTCCTTGGCAATCACACTGTGCATTGCCACCTGAAGCAGGATATCTCCCAATTCTTCGCAAAGGTTCTCAGTATCCTTATTATTGATGGCTTCTACCGTTTCGTATGCTTCTTCCAAAAGACAGGGTTTCAAACTCTCATGAGTCTGTTCTCTATCCCATGGGCAGCCTTCTTTACTTCTTAGCTTTTGTATAATGTCCATAAACTCTTCAAAGGTATATTTCGCCATATTTAACTCCTTATATTATGCATTAAACATTATTTTTTCACTATTGAAGGCTTTGGTGATTAATGCCGTAACTATGATAGATAATGCAACGATTGATCCAACTGTAATCCCAAATTGTGCCATCGTTAACTCACCCAGCAAAAGGTTCTGTATACTTACTGCGCTGTTATAGATTGGAATCAAGAAGTTAACAAGCTTAGAATCTCCGCTTCCGGAATAGGTCATGATGCTTCCAAACATAACCAGGATATAAACCGGCATAACATAAGTATTTGCTTCCTTCGATGTTTTCGCAATTACTGCAACTAAAGCTACCAAGGATACATATAAGTAAACTACTGCCATCATGATAATCAGCAGCTGTACTATTTCAATCGGTGTAAAGCTCAGACTCATACCGCTCATTAACCCATCACTGATGCCATTCATCATCAGCGGCATCGCAACAACAATGGATACTGCATAAATCGCCGCAGAGATGCTCGAAAGGATTGCAAGGGATACTAACTTACCAAATACGATTTCACTCCTCTTAATCGGTGCCACAAGCATGCTGGCAAGCGTTCCACGTTCTTTTTCACCGGTAATTGCATCAACGCCGAGTCCCATTGCTCCTGCAAACAGCATAATGTTAATCAGGAATGGAAGTAGCATACCGAACAATCTTCCGCTTTCCTTCTTCTGATCTACGATATTGGAGCTTTCTGGATTCTTATCAATATAAAATACCTGCAGTTGTTCTACGTTACCCAAACGGGCTTGTATAATCGACTGTTGATAGACATTAAGTACATTATCCACAAAATTACTTCTTGCCGCTGCGGAATAATCTTCTGCAGAGTTATAATAAGTTTTCACTTCAGGTATTGCATCGCCTGCTGCCTGATATGACTTGATGGTATCATCGAATCCTTCTTCAAATACGACGATCAAATCAATATTTCCTGTAAAGATATCATCTTTTAAACTATCTATGCTGTCTGATGCGTCAAGATAGGTAATATCTGCATTAAATTCAGCAGCAGTAATTACGTCTTCAAAGCCTTCTGGTGCATTTTGAAGATATACCGCAGGGATATGTTCTTCAATGTCATCCATCATTCCGCCCATTAAGGATCCCATAAGGGAATACATACCGATAATCATCACTGCCGGTAATATAAACAGGCTGATAATTAACTTTTTATCTGAAAAGACTCTGGTTAACTCTTTCTTAATTATATTTTTCGTTCCGTTCATCATAATTTATGCCTCCTCCTTATTGTACTGTTTATATAGTTCAAAGAAAGCATCTTCAAGTTCAATTGCCTGTGTTTCTTCTAGAATCTCAGGAAGTGTTCCTTCAATTACTTTAATTCCATTGATAATGATTCCTATCCTGTCACATAGTTTCTCAGCTTCCGACATGATATGCGTCGATATGATGATGGTCTTTCCTTCTTCTTTTAAAAGCCTCAAGTAGTCCGTAACATTCCTTGCCGTTACGATATCCAGTCCATTGGTTGGTTCATCAAAGATTACTACGTCAGGATCATGTGCTAAGCTGACTGCAATGGAAGCCTTCTGTTTCATACCGGTAGAAAGTTCTTCAATTTTCTTGTCCTGAAACTCAGTTATTCCAAAATAGTCAAACAGTTCTCCGCGTCTCTTTGCAATCGTTTTTTCTTCTTGTCCGTTGAGTCTTCCAAAGAAATTAAACATATACTTTGGAGAAAACTGTGGATCAAGTTTTATCTCATTGGTTAAAAAACTTATCTTTTTACGTACCTTTTCCGATTCT
This sequence comes from Mobilitalea sp., assembly GCA_049657865.1. Lineage (GTDB taxonomy): Bacteria > Bacillota > Clostridia > Lachnospirales > Lachnospiraceae > Mobilitalea. The sequence continues at coordinate 24,362 of JBASOB010000712.1, read as the reverse complement.
TTTACCGTGTTAAAACCGCAGACACTAATATCTCCGCTGGTTGGTTTGAGCAAGGTCGCTATACATCTGAGTGCTGTTGTCTTTCCTGCCCCGTTTGGTCCAAGCAGGCCATAAATCTCCCCTGGGTTTGCATTCAGCGTAAGATGATCGACCGCTTTCTTCATGTTTTTTTTGGTCTTAAGTTCAGCCATCTGTTTTTTCGACAGCCGGTAAACCTTCGTTAAATCATTTACAATAATCATTTTATTCCCACCATTCTTTATACAATTTGTTCCTGGGTTATTCCCATGTGCAATATTATACCGTAGTATTCGCAATAAGAAAATAGGGATATATTAGAAATAGGTTAAAATTATGCAAAAAATGACTCTGTCTTCTACAAATATGATATAAATTATCCATATTGTATGAAACAGAGCCAGTTTATTTATTTGAATTTAGATCCTAGATAAGACGTTCATCAAGCATAATGGTAAAAGGACCATCATTAACAAGTGATACTTTCATGTCAGCACCAAATTCTCCTGATTCAACTTTACCAAGTCTCTTTTGAATACTATCCAGCATATACTCATACAACTCTTTTGCCTTTTCTCCGCCTGCTGCATTAATAAAGTCAGGGCGGTTGCCTTTTCTACATTCTGCATACAGCGTAAACTGGGATACTACTAGAACCTCGCCCTGCACATCTTGCAAAGAAAGATTCGTTTTGCCGCTATTATCAGCGAAAATTCGCATTTTTAATATCTTATCGATGTATTTATCTGCTATCTCCATGGTGTCCTCTTTACCGACTCCAAGAAAGATTAGAAATCCCTTTCCGATGGAACCAATACAATTGTCCTCCACCGTAACTTTTGCTTCTAATACTCTTTGAATCACTGCACGCATGTTAAATCCTTTCTGATTTATCAGGTAATCTTGCTTATGTAAGACCAGTCTTCAAGTAGTGCGTCAATATTGCATACTGCATTGGCCGGGCTTGTAGATGGAAGTTTGATAATGTCCCTTCCCAGCTTCGGAAAGATGTACTTTTTATACAGCTGATAGGAGGTACTGCCATTCGCAACGATTCGTTTAATATTGGCTATGCTTAATATCTCCTCTAAATCATTGGGAACCACATTCCGGATGGTGTTATCTGCAGAACCCGATATTTCACAACTTTTCACGACATCCCAGACTGCAACTCCATTACGTAAGAGCATTTCTTTCTTTTCCTCTATCGTGATTGGTATCGGTTCCTTGTAAACAGCACTGATTACCGTCCAAAAACGATTCTGCGGATTATGGTAATAGAATTCAGCTTCCCTGGATTTTACCGAGGGAAAGGACCCCAGTATTAATATCTTTGATTTTTCATTATATACCGGCGGAAACGGATGTATCACCCTATCCATGCAATTATCACCTCGAATTCTTTTTATAATTTAAATTTATTACTGTAAAAATCTCTTATTAACTTTATTTCATTACTATTAAAATCTCTTGCTAATTTCATTTTATTACTATTAAATCCCTCAAATAACTTCAATTTATATTAGTTCATTTTGTATTATTTCAGGATTTCTGCTAAAAATGAGGTCCCTGCGACTTTCTGCTCTACCTTAAACTACTCCAAGACAGTTGCTGCAATGTCTGCGAAGCTCTTTCTTGTTCCGAGATTCAATCCTTTTTTCACCTTATCTCCGTATACTACGAGCGGAATGAACTCTCTGGAATGGTCGGTCGACGGGGTAGATGGATCACAGCCGTGGTCAGCAGTCACAAGGAAAATGTCATCCGCACGAAGTCCTTCAAGTATTCTCGGGAGTTGTTCATCAAAGTAGGTAAGTGCTTTGGCATATCCGTCCACATCATTGCGGTGGCCGTACAGCATATCAAAATCCACCAGGTTAACAAAACACAGCCCTTCAAAATCTTTCTGGGTACGTTCAATCAACCGTTCGATTCCTTCTGCATTGCTTTGGGTTCGCACCGTATCCGTGATTCCTTCTCCTGCAAAAATATCAAATATTTTACCGACTGCAAGTACATCAAGTCCGGTATCTTTCATTTGATTCATCATACTCCTCGGAGGTATCAGTGAAAAATCATGCCTTCTGGTTGTACGTTTATAATCCGGATAGGTTCCGTTAAATGGCCTGGCAATGACACGCCCGACTCCATGTTCTCCTGCTAGTAATTTTCTTGCTATCTCACAGTAACGATAAAGTTCTTCAACCGAAACAATGTCTTCATGTGCCGCTATCTGAAATACGCTGTCTGCCGAAGTATATACAATCAGCGCCCCTGTCTCGACATGCTCTTTGCCATAATCCCTGATTACATCGGTGCCTGAATAAGGAAGATTACAGATTGCCTTACGTCCTGTCTTCTCTTCAAAAGCCTTGAGTATATCCTCCGGGAATCCATTCGGATAGGTCGGAAATGGTTTCTCCGATATGATCCCGGCAATTTCCCAATGGCCTGTCGTAGTGTCTTTACCGCTGGATCTTTCTGCCATTCTTGCTACAGCGCCTTCAAACGGCGTATTATCTTCTATCTCAGGAAATTTTTCTTTCACTCCGTCAATGTGGAATAATCCCAATTTCTTCATGTTGGGCATATGGAAATAACTGCTGGTAGATGCCGCATATAAAGTATGACTTCCAACATCTCCGTATACATCTGCATCTGGTAGATCGCCTACGCCTACACTATCTAAAACCACTATAAATACTCGTTTCATAAATGCCTCCATTCCGCCGTATATTACGGCATATCGCTTCTATTGTTAGTCGTTCGTCCCTATGATTAACGACGTTGAATACACAAGGGCTATTTCGCTCCGCTCGCATACGTTCAATCAATCTTGAAGTATCTTCACTACACTCTTATTATAGTTATGTTTTTGAATTATGTCCATAATTTCTTCTTGTGACGACCTGCTTTGCATCGTAAATAAAAGTACATTGTTATCATTTCTATAGTATGCTATAATAACAAAGTCATAAATTTACTCTTTTTTTACATTTAAGAAAGGTCGAAGCAATATGAACATCCTTAAAAACATCAAACAATTCCTAATTAAATATAAGCATGCAGCATTACTTTCCTATTTTTTCGTCTATATCCTTTGGTTTACTTATTTGGAGCGTACCATTACGAATGTATTCACTCCGATCTATTCCAAACTCGACGATCTGATTCCTTTTAATGAAGTTTTTATCATCCCGTACTTTTTATGGTTTGTCTTTATTAGCGGAACGGTAGCCTACTTTTTATTCACTTCCAAATCAGATTATTATAAATGTTGCGCCTATCTCTTTATCGGCATGACAATCTGCCTGATTATTTATACCGTTTGGCCGAATGGACATACTTTGAGAGTAGATTTGGATTCTTTAGGACGCAGTAATATTTTCATTGATATGCTGTCTAAAATTTATTCCGTAGATACTGCGACCAATGTGTTTCCAAGTATCCATGTGTTCAATTCAATCGGCGCAATGACCGCAATTCATAAAAGTGAGCGTCTGCGACCTATCAAATGGGTTCAATGGGGATCTCTCACACTGACCGTACTGATTTGCATGTCCACTGTATTCTTAAAACAGCATTCCATTCTGGATGTATTCGGTGGAATTGCCCTCAGTATTGTAATGTATCTAATTGTTTATGTACCTGCCTGGGATAAAATTATGGCAAGAAAACATGAGCTTACCAAAGTAATGCCATAGAAGTTATGCTTCTTTTGCGCACTACTGATTAATACTATGAAATGTAACCCATGAAATACCAGGAATGAATAGGAAAAGCCTTCTGTTTAGTCTCTCTAGAAAACAATTAATTTCAACTGTTTTCTAGAGAATGTATCTAAACCAGAAGGCTTTTTTAATGTGTTTTAACTTATTACTTGCGAATCTCTACTAATTAAATCCGTATATTTTCTGCAGGATATTATAGCCCATCCCTACCATTTTACGTCCGAATTTACCGGGGAGGTTCATCGAACGACCGAGAATCTGCGATCTTATCTTCTTATATAACCACTTATCATAGTTTTTTAAATATTCCCATAAATCCTGTTTCTTTGACAGACTTTCGTCACTGCCTTCTTTGATCAAGAAAACCGAACTCACTGCCATCATCATGGAAAGATATTTCACCATATAATGCTGCAGTTTTTTACATTTAATCTGCGCTAGATCATGGGATTCTATCATTATTTTTGTAATTCTAAGCTGTTGGTCAATCCGTCGGATCATAACCTCTTCATTCACCGACTGATCAGCTCTTCCAATAAAATACCGGTACAGATTAACATCCAGGTAGTACATCGTCTTAACATAAGGAAGCGGCTGATATACAAAGATGTTATCCACATAGAAGGTATGTTTTGGCAAGCGAATTCCACAACTATGCAGTAACTTTGTGCGATAAATTGTGGAGTGCATCAAAATATTCTGACTCTGCTTAAAATGCATAATATCGTTCCAGGTAAATAATCGATCTTTTGGCAGTGCCCAATTATAGTTAATGACTTTTTTTCGCTTTGCGCCTACTTTTTCATAGACATAATTGGCAAGAAAAAGATCCGGACTGTTACCATCCGCAATCAATTCCTTCAATACCTCCATTATCTGACGCAAGGCTTTTTCATTGACCCAGTCATCGCTGTCAACTACTTTGAAATAAAGTCCGGTCGCATTGGCGAGTCCTGTATTCACTGCTTCTCCGTGTCCGCCATTTTCCTGCCTGATGACACGGATAATATTTGGATATTTTGCCTGATATTGTTCGCCTATTTTCTGTGTATTGTCAGAGGAACCATCATTTATGATGAGAATTTCCATTTCCTCTCCCCCTGACAGCAGGGAATCTATCGCGTGGTGCATATATTCTGCCGAATTATAGCAGGGTATTACTGCGGTCAATAACTTCATGCTATTTACCTCCTCCTATTAGATTAGGTTTTCAGGATTTAAGCATTCTAATTCTTTCACTACAAATCGTCCATTTTTTCTGATCAAGACATCATCAAAATAAATTTCACCGCCACCGCACTCCGTAGTCTGAATGCAGACAAGATCCCAATGGATTGCGGAATGGTTGCCATTTGGTGCTTCATCATAAGCATTACCAGGCGTGAAGTGGAAAGAACCTTTAATTTTTTCATCAAACAGAGTATCTTTCATTGGCTTATCTACGTATGGATTTAACCCAATTGCGAATTCTCCGACATAACGAGCGCCTTCATCTGTATCTAGTACCTCATTAATCCGTTTTGTATCATTTGCAGTTGCTTCCACTATTTTTCCATTTTCAAAACGGAACTTAATATTCTCAAAGGTAAAGCCCTGATAGAGGGACGGGGTGTTATAGCTCAACGTTCCGTTAATAGAGTCTCTAACCGGAGCGGTATAAACTTCTCCGTCCGGGATGTTGCGGTCACCATGGCAGTCAACCGCTGGAATATCTTTGATTGAGAAGCTTAAATCAGTTCCCGGTCCAACAAGTCGAACACGGTCGGTACGGTTCATGAACTGAACCAGACTTTGCATTGCTCTACCCATTTTCGCATAATCAAGGCAGCATACATTAAAATAGAAATCTTCAAAGGCTTCCTGACTCATACTTGCAAGTTGTGACATTGAGGAGTTCGGGTAACGAAGAACAACCCATCTTGTTTTCTTAACTCTGATATTGTGATGTACCGGTGTTGTATAGTAGGTATCGTAAAGCTTCATCTTATCCGCAGGAACATCAGATAATTCAGAGATATTATCACTGCCACGTACTGCCACGTAGCAGTCCATCTGATCCATCTCTTCTGCATCGATTTTAGCCATCAATTTAATCTGTTCTTCTGTGCAGTTAAGCAGCATTTCTCGTTGTAACAACACATCCGTATAATGTACAAATGGCACTCCGCCTGCAGCATATACTTCTTTCACTAACTGTCTTGCTAAATCCTGTGTCTTCATACCAATATAGTGAATATAAACTTTATCTCCTTTTTTCACTTCCATTGAATAATCTACCAGGTTATGGGCTAATACTTTAATTCTCTCGTCCATTCTTTTAATCTCCTTATTTTGCTATTTTTTATAGTAACTCACATTTTATATCACAAAATGATTGTTGTACTAATCCAAGTAAGACATAAATACATTTCCTGCAGCTTCAAACAAGGCTGCGCTATCTTTGATACCCATTTTCTTAACGTTACCAGACGCCGGATTAAGGATCATGATATTAAATTCATCATATCCATAAATGATAACCGCACTGTCGATATCTGTCATCGCAATGACTGGACGGCCACGGGAGACATAGTACAAAACATCATCCATTGATGTTCCGGTTAAGCAGACCGGTGTATTGGTTGAATATTTGGCAAGCACATCATACATGGAAGTGCCTGATACTGACAATTTCTTCAAGCTTACTTCTTTTTTTTGATAGGACAGCAATAGCTTGATACAATTTTCTATCGTATTACTTGAGGACGCCTGCCATGACATTTCTTCAAATTCTGATATGGTGTTTTTCACTTTTTTTACGCCGCGCTCCCAGACCAACTGATTCTTATTGTTTAGAACGACACCGATTCTGTCATTGGCAACTGCGATAGCCTCCGATGCCTTTTTATAAGAACCTTCAATTCCTCCAGTAATATATGGATAATATCCCTCTGCAGATTCCTCATTTTCTAGAAGTCTTACGGTCGGATCCTGCGCAATGACGGTATTCACCGTAGTAATCATCTTTGGATAATCATTCAAAATGAAACCTTCCGGTAAATCTAAATAATACTCCGTTAATGCTTCCTTTGTCACTCTTTTAGTAACGCCGACTAGTTCCGTTTGTTCCTCTATCTGATTCATGATAAAATCATCGGAAGCTGCTGTATAGGTATCCTGTCCATTACTGTCTGCCTTGACTACTCTGTGCAGTTCAACAATGTTATCCTTCACCTCGAGGTCAGAGGTATAATACCCTTTTTTGCTATAACTTTTTAATACCTTCTTATCTACTGAGGCAATCTCCACGGTACTGAGCGGAGCCATAAGGCTGCCATCGAGCATGGTAACAATATCATCTTCTTTGACATACCCATATATAATATTAGAATCTATGCTGTCCATCAAACGAATCGAATAACCCTCCGGAGCCGTGATTGTCTCTTTCTTCCCTGTCTCAAGATTCATAATACAGATACTTTTCGATAATTTCGGATCCGAAATTTCCTGCCATGCCACATAATTGATATCCTTCAGTACAACAACTTGTTCTTTCTCTATGCCAACGGCTATTTCAGACAACTTATTCGTGATCAGATTGTAAGAGTAAATGGTATCATACGCATGAATATAGAAGGTCTCTTTCTCATTTACAAAGGCTAAATCGCTTATTTTTTCTTTCAAGGTCTGAAAAGATTCTTCCACTGGAATATTAATCAATTCTTCTATTCGATTATCAGAACGGGTAAAACGGTATAGTATGACCGCTACTCTTCCCTCATACTGCCCGCGGTTCATATATCCATATACCATAAAATCGATATTGCCCTCCACATCCATACTTAAGATGCGAATATCATGCTGGTCATATAGTTCCCGAAGATAATCCGTATCCTGCTGCCAGAAGGAGAATACTTTTGTGAGTTCATTGTCTTCTAGATTATAAAAATACAGCTCTCTATTTCTGATAAATGCCAATTTTGTACCATCATCTCCTGCAAGGAAAGGCACCTCCAAATTAGAGGTAACCCCAAGTTTCAATTCATTCTTGGCTAAGCTTGCCAGCGAAATGTCAAATATTGATTCCATCGTTCGTTCGTAATTCAGCAGATACATACGATCCGAAGCATATCTGACACGATAGAATTCAACTATTCTATACTGTTCTGCTTTGCCGGAGACTTCGATTTCTGCAACATAACTTAGTTCCACCATTGTTGTATCTTCATAGATTTCCCTGATTGTCGGAACTACTTCTGTAAGGATTTTGGGCTTCAAATCACCCCAGCTTACCAGATCAAAACTTGAGTTGATGTTAACATAAGCCAGCGTAGAATCATCTGCCTTATCTGATGGCTCCAAATATTTGGCGATGCTTTCTGCTTTCTCTTTATCTAAAAGTGCATTATGAAAATTCGTAATGAATTCTAATTCCTCGTCCAAATGAGCACTGTCATAGATTTTGATACGTTGATAATAGTACAGTTTCACGCTTTCACTGGTAATCAGCGTTATCTTAACTGCATACTCTTTTTCTTGTTCAAGTTCTGCTTTAATCTTTATCTTCGCTATTCTTACGTCTTTGTCATCTTCAAACACACTGACAGAATCGGTTTCAATCAGTGCATTTCCGTCAAATTCCCGGACTTCATAATTAAGTTTCTTGATATCTGTCTTCTCTTGATCAATCAGCACCTTAAAATCCTGCTCTGTGCCCAGCAGCGTTACGGATTCACGCAGGGTATTCGCAGGTAGATTCGTACTATATCCATGAAGCAGATTAATGGTGTTATTCCCTGTTTTTATGGTAACCAAAGGAAACGATGCATCTGCCATAACTGTCGTATTGTCAATGTCAAATACAACTTCTTTGATGTCCCGGCTAAAATACCAAATTGAAGCCACAAAGATTACGATTAAAATAATCACTCGGTAAATTTGTTTTAACACATTTTTGTCCTTCTTCTATTTTTCTTCCTTTAATAATTGTGCCAAACACGGTGATACGCCAAGAAATTCCATGCATTCCGCAAGTCCGTTTGATTTCATTTCTTCTTGACTATTTACACTACGCTTCACCGCACGGATCAAAATATTCTTAGGAGTATGAGCCATATCAATAAACTCTAATAATTGTACCCGGTAACCCTTAGTTTCTAATAGTTCTGCACGTAAAGCATCTGTAATTAGTGCCGCCATACGCTCCTTAATAATCCCATATTTAAGGATTGGTTTTAACGTATCGCACTTAATCTGTCCATTGAGTTCATGTTGGCAGCAAGGTACAGATAGAATTACCTGAGCACCCCAATCGACCGCTTTCTGCAAAGCATAATCGGTTGCTGTATCGCAGGCATGCAGAGTCACCACCATGTCTACTGAACTGCTGCCTTCATAGGAAGCAATATCTCCCACCAAAAAACGCAGTTTATCATAACCGTATTTTAACGTTAATTCGTTACACTTATTAATTACATCTTCTTTCAGATCAAGTCCAAGTACACTAATGCGGTAACCTTTTAAGATTTTCAGATAATAGTACATTGCAAAGGTGAGATATGATTTGCCACAGCCGAAATCAAGAATTGTAAGTTCCCTGTCCTGATCCAAAAACGGAAGTACATCTTCGATATATTCAAGAAATCGATTAATCTGCTTAAATTTATCCGACTTAGCTTTTACGATCAGCCCATCTTTTGTCATAACACCAAGGTCAATTAAAAACCCAATCGGTGTTCCTTCTTCCAGAATATAGTTCTTTTTCTTGTTATGCAACAGATTCTCTGAATCGTCTGTACTTATAGCCTCACTGTCGATTGCTATCTGTGCACTGTCTTTGTTGTCTTTCATTTTCATGTTCACAGTGATTTTTCCTTTTTTACTGATTAGAATTGTTGCCTTCCCCTGTTTCGAAGTGATTTCAACCTGATGAAAAAGTCCTTCAAACCAATCATCCATCTTTTCTATCAGCTCTGTATCTTGATAATTACTATGAAATATTTTAGTTCCGATATATTCTGATACCTGAAAATACAATTCACCTTTTAACATAATCGGGCGAATTTTAATCTTAACAGCCTTTTCTTTATCTGAGGAGTTGCTGATTACTGCTCCCACGAGATCTCTATTTAATGTTTTTTGAAAAACTTCGATAATTGTTTTATCCATAATGTCTCATCCATTTCTTCTATCAATTACTATAATCGATTACTTTAACCTAAGATACTGCTCATTAAGATGAATTTATTTTACCATAAATTCACTTTGATTGATAGGGTACAAATAAGCCAACTACATTTTATAGCGATTCCACGGATTATACAACCTGATAATTATTAATTTTATCTTAATAATTCGGTTTTTAAGGATTCTTTCTATACCACTATACCATCTTGGATATTCGTGTTATAATAGGATAAATTTATTTTCTATTGAGGTTTGATTCCATGATAGTCATTAAGCTAAAGGAGGTTTTCATATGAATGTACCTATGCTTTATCGAAGACGCTTTATACCGAAGGAATTAATACATTTAAAAGATGATGTTTTGCTTGTTTTGGAAGAGAATCTGATCATTACAAAATGGATTACTCTCCACCCCCGCAAAGATATTGCACGAGGCATTTCTGCCTATTATATAGATAAAGGTTTTAAAGTCAGTAAAATATATGATAAGAATGATAAAATCGTCTACTGGTATTGCGATATCATTCAAGTTAAGAAAGATCCCGAAAAAAATACCGTCATCATTGAAGACCTGTTGATAGATGTCGTTCTGTATGAAGACGGTAAAGTACATATTCTAGATTTAGATGAACTTGCAGATGCTCTTGACAAAAAATTGATTTCTCAGGAGGAATCTTCTTATGCCCTGAGAACTGTAAATTCTTTATTAAAAGTCATTTACAGCGGACATTTTAATTCTTTGCAGGATGCCATTAATAAAGCAGAAAATCTTAGTCCTCTTCTAACATCTTAATTCTGCGAATGTGTCTTTCTGCTCCGGAGAATTCTGTATCTAAATAAGCTGCTACTATTTTTAATGCATGCCCTTCTCCGATAACTCTGGCTCCCATTGCCAATATATTCGCGTCATTATGAAGTCTGGCCGCTTCTGCACTGAAACAGTCATGACATAGTGCAGCACGAATACCTTTCATCTTGTTCGCTGCAATGGAGATTCCGATTCCGGTTCCACAGATAAGAATTCCTTTATCACATTCTTTATTCTGGATGGCGCTTCCTACTGCATGCGCATAATCCGGATAATCGCTTTCTGTAATATCCCCACAGCCAAAATCCTTATATTCTATATTCCTTTCGTCTAAATATCCCATGATTGCTTTCTTCATTGCATATCCGGTATGGTCATTTCCAATTGCTATCATTTTGTATCCTCCATTCTATTTCACATCATTTAATTTATAAACTGACTTCTTAACCAGACGTCCAAGTTCAATATAGCATTCTTCATAATCCATTAAGGTGCCGCCGTATGGATCCGCTACATCTCCGCTTTCTCCCGCATATTCCTTAATTGTAAATACTTCTTTGACCTCTGGGTATAGTTCTAGTACTTTCTTTTTCTGGCTTTCTGTCATTGTCAGGATAATCGTATTTTCATCAATATCAGAAGCTTTCAGACCTTTTGAGACATGATTGCTCAGGTCAAGGTCATGTTTCTTAATGATTATTTCTGCTTTCGGATTAAGTGGCTCTGCAAATAATACAACCAAACCTCTGGATATTACTTTAATATCACTCACTTTTTCCAGATTCTTAAATATTGCTTCTGCAATTGGACTTCTACAGGTATTTCCCGTACATACAAATATTATTTTCTGATATTTCTCCACATTAACCTCCATTCCTTTATCTCTGCATACTTTGACCTAAAGAGCAAAGCTGCTGTATGATAATTATTATCCCGTTAAATTCCTTCACTAGCCGATATGTCGTCTACTTTTATGACATGGTACCCCGCTGCTTTTAGCAATCGGTTCATAATTGCCTGTCCAAGACTATTATCTGCAAAACTTTCCGTAAAAATATATTCCGCACGCAACTCATCGAGGTCTCTTAGAACGCGATAGAGCCCTGCAGCAATTGTTGCTTCATTTTTTCTAGAACCAATTGACATTACGGTACCATATCGATAGAATTCTTTCGTTTCGTCCGTTGCAATAATACCCACTCTGCGGCCTTCGTCATACTTCTCTTTTGATTTTTGATTAATGGCTTGAATTACCAGCTGGGTATTGCCTTCGTATATGGTTAGCGCCCCTTCGGGTGCATAATGACGGTATTTCATTCCCGGTGCCTTTGGTACCAGGTCCTTATTTGGCTTCTTTCCCATGATAGCCGGATCATAATCAATGTCTCCAATTACGTTCTGCAGCATTTTCCTGGTAATGCAGCCGGGTCTTAAGATCATCGGCTGTCCGTCTGACAAATCTACAATTGTGGATTCCAATCCTAATGTGGCTTTTCCACCATCAATTATCATCTCTATCTTACCACCCAAATCATTAATCACATGCTCGGCCTCGGTTGGACTCGGTTTGCCGGAAATATTTGCACTAGGTGCCGCAATATAAACCTGGGACCTTGCAATCAGTTCTCTTGCAATCTGATTGGCCGGAAGTCGAATTGCTACGGTACCCAGTCCACCTGTGGTTCCGTAAGGGACACAGTCTTTTTTCTTAAATATCATCGTCAGCGGTCCTGGCCAGAATACTTCAGCTAATTTATATGCTACGTCCGGAATCTCTTTTGCTAAAACCTCGATATCTTTGACTTCTGAAATATGAACAATGAGCGGATTATCCGAAGGCCTGCCTTTTGCTTCATATATTTTCTTAGAGGCCTGTTCGTCAAGTGCATTTGCTCCGAGTCCATACACAGTCTCTGTAGGAAATGCTACTAATCCACCTGCTTGCAGTATCTTAGAGGCTTCGTCAAAATCCTCCGGTCTGATATCTTCTGAATTTATCGTAACTATCTTAGTCTTCATCTTAAAAATTACTCCTTTAGTCTCATTTCGACCAAAAAACATTATAACACCATCCGTATCTAAAATCAAATTACACGGATTACTGCCTTTGTGAAAATTGCAATAAGCAACACCCTTGAATTACATTCCAGAAGCAGTGAAAGACATCCTCCGTCTAATGCAGATAACGTACAATCACATTCCAGATACTTTCTTTTTCAAGTCCAAGCTTCCATGCAGCCACACCAGCTACATCTGCTTCATAGATTAATTTCATTTTTTCTTCGATGGACTTATCTTCTTCCTGCCACATACGGTAAGTAGCACCATCTTTCTTATATTCCACATAATAGCAGCCGGCTGCATCATCCCATACTGCTTCAAGCCCATTGTCCGTTATTACTCCTGCTGCAGGCGTCATAGATAAGCTTTCCGAGGATACTTCTCCTTCTGCGGTTTCTTTCCAAAGCCTTGTATAGAAAGGAATTGCAATAATTGTCTTTTCTTTTGGAACCAATTCCAATATATTATTCACTGCATCAGACACGAAAGTTAACGAAGCGACAGGTCCAGCAACTTCAGAACCTGCATAAAACTCATCATAGGCCATAACCACAACATAATCCACGATCTTGCCCTGTTCTTCTCTGTCATATTGTTCGGTATAAGCGGTAGGCACATAACTGTCAACCGATAGAACGATTCCGTTATTTCTACATTTTACAGATAATTCTCTTAAAAATTGAATATAATGTTCACCGGCATCTACTGATATTTTTTCAAAATCGATATTGATACCATTCAATTTATATTCGATTGCGGCTTCCACTAAAGCATTTGAAAGGTTTTCTCTGGAAGAAGTATGTGATAATAGTTCGAGCATACTGATTTCCGTATCAAAATCATCTACCAACGCCCATACCTCAAGTCCAAGGCCTTTCGCTACCTCTACATATTTAGTAGTTGCCAGGGAAGAAATCTCACCCGATTCATCGCTCACGCTGAAAAAAGTCGGGGAAACCACAGTAACTTCTTTGGTTGCTTTGATTAGATTATCTAATTTGCCTGCTGCCTCTTCATTAAATACCTGATGAAATACTAAATTAATTTTTCCGCTTCTAGTTTGCGCAGTATATACCGGTTCCTGATAGACGCTAGTAAGCGTCTCATAGTAAGATTTACTAACATGCTTCTCTTTCACATATCCGATAATCCCATCTTCGGTCATCACTTTGACAAAACCATTCACTGGTGCTTCTTCCTTGTCTACATAGAGCAGCGTTGTTCCTGTTGCCAACTGCATCAGGATTGGACTTTTAATATCTGCTCCGGTTCGTAACTGAGTTGCTTTAGATACATCTGAATAAAGGTAATCTCCGTATCGGTAATTCACAACGATACGATTCGGATTTTCATAAAACTCATAGGTCATGTCAGAATACTGCTGCACAAAGTCGAGCGCAATATATACCTGATCTGCAAATACTTCTACGACTGAATAATCGGAATCAACATCGGTAGCAATCATGCTCTTCATCACGGAATATCCTTGGATGCCGACTTCTGCCTGTAATATCTCCTCCGGTGTAGTATAGGTTAATATATTTTCATTTTTATCCCAATAAAATCTGTGGTTAAAGTCTGAAACAACAATGTCATAATCGATATAGACTACACCATCAATCAGCATTCCTTTATTGGCATATATCTCATCTTGCAGGAGAATCATTACTTCAGAATCTTCCATTGAGTAATATTCGGTAATTGGCATTATTTCTTTGCTTGGAGTTAATTTCTTTACGATCATTACTCCGGTAACGATAAAAATCAATATAATTACGGCACTTGTACCGAATATTGCTAATTTAGTTTTTCTTTCCATAATAATGACCATGCCTTTCTCTCAGCTTTTCACCCATTATAGCATTTATTTGACATATCGTCATTATTAAATTCAATTTTTTATATTTAGACTATAAAGTTCTTAGATTGGATACTTGCATTCCTTCTTAGAAAGCTGAGATAAGTAGGTAAGCGTTCTTCTTTTACACTTTTTCTCTATATTCTGAGAATAGATATCAATATAAAAGCTGTTTAGTATTGGCCTCTGCAGGTATCCCTTTCTTTTATTGAAAGACATATCATAATGTAATTGCAGCGGCGTGCCTAAACAGCTTTCACCATCCCCGGTATTTTTGGCAGAGTCCCTTTCAATCGATAGAAATCAGTAGTTACATAAAATATCCAGTCAAAAAGTATAGAGGGCTTTTTAAGTACTGGTTTCACTGATTCCTACGTTATATCCTAGAGGCTCTATTATCTTACTCCATAAATTCATTATCAAAATATCCTATTCTATCTACCTCTGCTTCTGCCATACAAGTATATCGGTGCACATAAGTTACGAAAACCTCGGATAAGAAGGCCATTGTGATATGTTATACTCATCCTTTGTTCCGGTACTGTGCATGGTTGCATTACAGCGATTGCTTATAAGATTTCTCGAAAAAATCGATTTATGCTTTGCGAAGATATGACAGGTTCTTCAGTGGTTGGGATCGACCAAATCCTGCACTTCGATTTCTGCCTCATTTTAGCGATTACTTTTTCATTCGCCTGGGGGATCAGATACTTCCAGGTCTCATTTCCTTTTAACATTTTCTTGGCCTGAATAAATCTCAGCAGTTTTAGCTGTTCCCATTCTGTGCGGCCTCCAACTATAATTTTAGTCTGACACCGGAGGAATTCCTCTTTGTTATTATCAAAATCTGTTCCAAAATCGAGAATCAGGCATTCATAGTCTTCACCAAATATCATCGGGATTTTATCTAGATCCATATCTTTATAGCACGTGATCTGTTGAAAGGAGAATGTAGAATCCCCCTCCTCAGGCCACTCATAAGCCTCCTGTATCAGGTCAAAATCATGATGTGAGTTACACTCCAAAAAAGCTGTTTTTAAATTCAGCTCCTCTCCCATATAAAAGGCAAGAAGTAATCCCGTATGAGTAACCCCGCTTCCATGGTGGGTTCCGATTAGTCCGATTACTTCTCGTCCCCTGCCAGGATTTTTCTCGAGTATTTTATGATATAGTATTGGCTTATGCCTCATTCGTTCTCCTCAATGTTTTATTAAAGATATTCCCTCCTGACAAGCTCTCGTTAATTCGCGGAATAATTCCAAACCATTCTGTTCCGTAATTGCTGCATATGGATCCGGTTCATATGGAATTCGATAGCTGCTCCTTCCCCCCATATTCCTTAACACATGTTGGAACTGCTTTCCATCCAAGAAATTAAATAAAAAACAGATATCTTTATGTTCTTTAAGCATACTTAGTACCTTTTCGTCATAAGCAAGTTCCCAGTCCTTTGCACCTAATACCAGAAGCCTGATTTCAGCCTCAAGAAATTCCGCCTTGTTATGTTCCTCCAGCATGCCAAAATCCTGTATGATAACCCGGTAATCAACTTCTTCGACCGATACGCTCTGTTCATAGGGAAGCATCCGCATTCCTTCTATCTCATAGATACCTTCCTTCACATCAATTCCTTCATACGAATTTTTTATTGCTCGTATGCATCCGCTGGTATTCTTCTCCTGGTATAGGCACCTGATTTTTTGATGGGTAAAATAATTACATAACCGAAAGGACAGGTGAGTTGCTCCGATACGGTACTGTGCTCCTGCGACTGCAATCTTAATAGATGAGCTTGATTCAGAAGCATACTTATTCTTTCGTATGATTGCTGATAACTGTCTCTTTAACAAGGCACAACTTGAAATTCTCTGAGAAGCATTATACTTCAGACAGTGATTGATTATGTCTTTCAATTGTTTCGAACAGGCTTGATATTGGTCGATATTATCAATCTGAGTGCTATTCTTCGAAACAAGAGTCCCTGTCACCATATAGTACAGCAGCATTCCAATTCCATATACATCACACCGTTCATCTATCCTCTTATGGGAATAAAGTTCTGGTGCGGCATATCCTCTTGTAGCTGTAATTTCCTGTTTTATATCAGGGTATTCCAGCCATCTGGCACTTCCAAAGTCAATCAATTTAAGGATTCCTTCGGACACCATAATATTATCCGGTTTAAGATCCATATATAAAATTGGTTTTTCTAAGGAATGCAGATATTCCATTAAATCACAGAGTTGGATTGTAAAATGAATTATGATATCCTCTCGGATGACTCCCATTCGCATAACATACTCTTTCAGGGTTTCTCCTTCCAGATACTGTTCTACAATATAGGAATTTTCATCATCTTCTTCGATATCATAAATGATAGGAATGCAAGAATGTTTCAGACTCTTTAAAATAAGTGATTCATTGATTTGTGAATGATATAAGGGATGGTTTTTAGAAATACATTTGATTGCTCGATAAGATTTTAATTTGATATGTTCCGTCAGATATACCTTGGCTGTGCTGCCTTTGCCAAGAAGCCGTATAATACGATATTTTTGAAATAAAACTTCCTGTTGCATTCTCTCCTTTCCTATCAGATTGCTACGAAAGTGAATCAAGTCATCTGCTTCTATTATAGTTAAATAATGTAAACCAAGCAACTGTTTTCTACCCGTCTATTTTCACAATCTTTTATCGTTTTTTTGTTTGTTTTACCATATTACAGAAGTTAAATTCTTCCTTAATTTACAGTGTTTTTAATATAAATTTTACAACTATCAGTATTGACTTTACATACTTTTTAAACTATACTTTTTTTACACCAATGGATGGGTTTTCGTAAGTTACGCAAAACTGTTTCCTGCTTAGTACAGAAAGGGGTGTATTTTATGAAGATAGAAAAAATCAGTGACAGCCAAATTAGATGTACCTTGAATAAAGGCGATTTAATAGACCGAGAGCTTAAGATCAGCGAATTAGCTTATGGCACCGAGAAAGCAAAAGCTCTGTTTCGTGATATGATTCAACAAGCCTTTTATGAATTCGGTTTTGAAGTAGATGATATTCCATTAATGATAGAAGCAATTCCGGTATCGACCGAATGCCTCATCTTAGTAATTACAAAGGTAGAAGATCCAGATGAACTAGATACTCGTTTTTCTAAGTTCTCCTCCTTTAATTCTCATGATAATAGTGATAAATCAGATTCTGACGAGGACTCCTATGCAGATGAGATTATAAATTGTTTTGATCAAATTGAAGATGAATTAAATGATGAACTCGAAGATAATTCTAAGGACGATGCAGATGTAATAGAAGATTCCGAAAACATTGAAACAGAAGATAATGCTATTTCTGTAAAACCGGGAGTTCATGTTCCAATGAATTTGACCAAGATATATTCCTTCCGTTCTTTACAGGAAGTAATAGAATTAGCTTATATCATGACAGGAACCTACAATGGAACAAACACCTTATATAAGAATGAATTAACTTCTACCTATTACTTAGTTATCAGTATTTCAGACCATTCACCAGAAGAATTTAATAAGATCTGCAATATTATTTCTGAGTATGGTAAAGTAGAGCGTTCTACTTATGCAAGTTCTACCTTTTATGATGAGCATTATGAAGTCATCGTGAAAGATCACGCACTACAGATTCTGTCCGTGATGTAGGACCGCAATCAGCAATATTATGAAATTATAATTATTAATCGGTAGGAGGCAGTCAATTCTTTGGCTGCCTCCTGTTTGTATATAAAAAAGGGCTTTCGCTCCATAGTCTCATCCAACTAATTAGCAAAAGCCCTTCTATTCTCTATCTCTTATTCACCAATTGCATCTGTAATCTTCTTCATCAGTACATCAGGATCAATTCCATGAACCATCGCTGCTTCTTCTAATGTCTCAGCCTGAGCAGAAGGACATCCAAGACAATGCATACCGATTTCTAATAATACCGGAATTATATTCTGGTCTGCCTCAAGTGCCTGACCAATTGTCATATCTTTTGTAATTTTAGCCATTAATAAACCTCCTTAAATAAATATACTCAAAACAAGGAATACAGGATTCGTCCTCTTTCCTTGTCCATTTGTTATGGCCTATTATATGACATCCCTGTGTTACCGTCAAGCACTGAAAACGATATTTTTCACACACGACAATAATATGATTTCAGGAATCATTAAAATCTGCTTGCATTATCCGCCCCTATATATTAAAATGTAATCGATTGTTAGAAAAGGAGGTATTTAAACAATGGCATATAAAATTAGTGATGAATGTATAAGCTGTGGAGCTTGCGAAGCTGAGTGCCCTACAAACTCAATTTCAGAAGGCGCAGCTCATTATGAAATTGATCCTGACACATGTATCGACTGTGGAGCTTGCGAAGCAGTTTGTCCTACTGGAGCGATTTCAGCTGAATAATTAAGATTATAAAGAGAGTGCAGTAAGGAAGAATTTTATCATTCTTTCTTGCTGCACTTTTTTTATTACATTCTGCTTAGTCTTCTCTTATCCGCCGTTCCCAGTATAAACATTGCTCCTGCTGCCAGTAAGGATAACCAGAAAATAATTGGCCAAACTCCTGTAACACTGTTTCTGACAATGTATGCCCCCATAATATAAGGGGCAATTGCTCCTCCGGTTCCCGAAATAATACTAATGATAGAATTAAATCTTCCCCGGTGAGACATCGGTGTATGGTTTGCAATATACACTCCTATATTGGTAGCATTGATAATTTCTCCGATTGTCCAAATGATCGTGGACAGTGTAAACATCCAAAAACTATCAGCAATAAATAACATTCCGAATCCTACTGCAAAAAAGATACCAGCAATGGATACATTATAGATTGCTCTTAACTTTCTTGTAAGAAGGGTTATGATGGTGGTGAAAAAGATAACCTCAACGCAGTTGATCATATTAAAAGTACCAAAGTAGATGGCGCCAAGTTTTTCTCCAAATATTTCATTTGTCTGCAGCGGCATGCTGAACCTTGTCTGTGCATAAATAAAAGAATAAATCGTATCTAATCCTGCAAAAATCAGCAGAGACGGTCTTTTCAGAAGTGCTGTCAGCAAAGTACCATTCTCCGCCTTCTCATCTATGCGTTCTCCTGTCAGAAGTTCCTCTTCTTCCTGACACGGCTTCGTCTCTTTAACAAACAGTATCAGTAATATAATTGAAATTATTGTGGTGACGACGTCCCCTAAGAACAATAATTTCATAAAGTTATTAAATAAATATCCTGCAACGACAGAACCGATTGCGGTACCCGCATTCATCCCCATATAAAGCAGAGAAAATGCTGCCTGCCTGTTCTCTGGCAACGTCAAGTCGTTCATCATCGCCCCGCTTGCCGGGCCTGCTACACTTCCAAAGAAGGAGGACAGGATCAAAAACCATGGAACATACTTAAACATAGAGGGGTCCTCGACCATAAAGGCACAGGGAATAAAACAGACTGCGGCAAGACCCATAAATAGAATCATAATCATTTTCCGTCCATATTTATCCGCAAATTTACCACCTAGTAAAGATCCTGGTACCTGTAATACCGAAGCCAGCAGAAGATATATCCCGACCTTTTCTTCTCCCATACCTCCCTTCGACGTAAGTAAAAGTGTCATAAAAGGAAAAACAAAGTTACCAATTGAGTTCACTACTCTGGCAAAGAATATAACATATACGCTTCTAGGAAGTCCCATATATGTTAATTTTGCATGTTTGTGTTCCAAGTGCTCCACCACCTCTGAGTTTATTAGAAATTGACTTAGCTTATCACCTCCTTTAAGATAAGTCAAGCACAACTTCCATTTTTAGGCAAAAATAAATGATAACCGATGTTCCCTGTTATCATTTATTATCCTATGTTATCTTTATCGTTCCAAGTTCACAAACTTAGTGAACTGTGGCTGCCATCCAAGTTTTATCGTTCCTACCGGACCATTTCTCTGTTTACCGATGATAATTTCTGATACACCAGGCTCCTCTGTATCATGATTATAATAATCATCACGATATATAAACATTACAACATCGGCATCCTGCTCGATTGCACCGGACTCTCTCAAATCGGAAAGCATCGGTCTTTTATCCGGTCGTTGTTCTACCGCACGGCTTAACTGTGAAAGTGCGACAACCGGACAGTTGATTTCTCTTGCCAACCCCTTAAGCGATCTAGAGATCTCAGATACTTCCTGTTGTCTGGATTCCGCTCTTTTGCTTCCTGACATCAACTGAATATAATCGATGATTACCAGTCCCAGGTTCTTCTCCAATTTCAATTTTCTACATTTTGATCTCATCTCCGCTACTGAAATAGCAGAAGTATCATCAATAACCAAGTTGGAGTTGCCGACAACACGAGCACTTTCCATTAGGCTTGCCCAGTCTTCTCCCGATAAACCACCGGTCCTGATTGCCTGGGAATCTACTTTTGAATTCATGGAAAGTATACGCTTTACCAACTGGTCCTGTGACATTTCCAAACTAAAAATGGCAGTCGTCGTATTCGATTTGAGTGCTACATACTCCGCAATATTCAGTGCCAATGCAGTTTTACCCATAGACGGTCTTGCTGCAATCAGTATCAAATCGGAAGGCTGTAACCCTGCCGTTTTATAATCCAAGTCATAGAATCCGGTAGCAACACCCGTCACGCTTCCCTGATTCTTCGCAGCCGCCTCAATACTATCTATCGTACGAAGTACGACTTCTTTAATATCAGAAAAATCTTTGGTTCCCCTGTTTTGAACAATGTCAAATACCTGTTTCTCGGTTTTTTCTAATATATTGTCCAGCTTTTCTTTATCCAGATAACAATCATTCGCAGTTTCTTCAGAGACTTTAATTAATCTTCGAAGAACCGCTTTGTCCTTTACGATCTGCGCATAATACCTGACATTCGCAGAAGTTGGGACTGCTGTAACAAGGTCACGGATAAATTCCAGGCTGCACACCTGAGCCGGAACATCTTTTTCCTTCAGACGATCCTGAAGCGTTATTAAATCTACCGGTTTTCCTTCATTGTAGAGTTCGACCATCGTATCAAATAAAATGACGTACTGGTTCTCATAAAAGTCAGTTCCAACAACAAGTTCCGAGGCTGCAACGATGGCATCCCTGTCCATAATCATAGAACCGATTACGGATTGTTCCGCTTCTGCACTATGCGGAAGTATTCTCTTTATAAATGATTCATCCATTGTAATCCTCCTCACAGAAATCTATTGGTTATACTGCTTCCACTACAACCTTTAATTCTGCAGTTACCTGTGGATGTATTTTAACTGGAATCGTATAGGTTCCGGCATTCTTAATCGGATCATTTAATTGCAGTTTCTTCTTATCAAGATCAATTCCATGTTGTTCTTTTGCAGCGGTTGCAATTTCTTTAGTAGATACAGATCCAAAGGTCTTGCCACTTTCACCAGCTTTTACGGATACTTTTATCGTAAGCGCTTCCAATTGTTTCGCATAAATTTTTGCTTCCTCTAATAGTTCCTGCTGTCTTTTTGCTTCTGCAGCTTTTTGGTTATTCAATTCGTACATGTTCTGTTTTGTTGCTTCCATACCAAGTTTCTTAGGTAAAATAAAGTTTCTTGCATAACCGTCGTTAATCTTTACGACCTGACCCTTTTTACCAAGAGCTTTCACATCTTCTAATAATATAACATCCATTTTTCTCTCTCCTATCCGATTGACTATAGTTCACCTTCATTGTTCATCGTAGTCAATGTCTCTTTAATTTTTTTAATCGCTTCTTCAATTGTAGTATTCTCCAACTGGGTCCCCGCAACGCTCAAGTGACCGCCACCTCCCAGTTTTTCCATGATGACCTGTACATTTACTTCATCGATGGATCTTGCACTGATATAAATTTTATCATTAAACTCCGTTAATACAAACGTTGCTTTGATATTGTTGATATTGAGAAGCTCATTGGATACCTGTGCGCCTAAAATCATAGGGCTGTCCACATCTGCACTGGCACAGACTGCAATTGCATAGTGCTCAAGGAAAAGTTCCGTACTTCGTATGGCGTCTGCTTTAATCTTAAAGTCTGTCATATCGCTTCGGAATGATTTCCGGATTCTGGTGACATCAGCACCGCTTCTACGCAAAAATGCTGCTGCCTCAAAAGTTCTTACACCTGCTTTGGTAAGGAAGTTGTTGGTATCAATCATAATTCCTGCATAAAGTGCATCTGCTTCGAGAGGTTTGAGCTTTAAGTTGCCGCCGATATACTGCATGATTTCTGCTATCATTTCACTGGTAGATGAAGCATATGGCTCAACATAAGACAATACTGCGGTATCAATCGCTTCATTTGTCTGTCTATGATGGTCAAATACGACAATCGTCTTCGTTAAATTCAAAAGATCGATACACTCTAGATAGCTTGGACGGTTCACGTCTACAATAACTAACAGCGTATTGATATCTACAATTTCCTTGGCCTGATCATTCTTTAAGAACATATCAACTTCATAGTCCGGATTATCGATGAATTTATTCATCATCGGTCTTAAGGAAGAGGTTACCTCATTGATTACGATATGTGCTTTCTTATTAAATGTTTTTGCAAGTCGATAAACACCAACAGCAGAGCCGAAAGAATCGATATCACCGATCTTATGTCCCATAATAACAATCTTGTCCTTTGCTTCCAAAAATTCACGGAACGCATGGGCTTTGACTCTAGCTTTCACTCGTGTACTCTTCTCTACCTGGATACTCTTGCCTCCAAAATAAGATATCTTTTCACGGTCCTTTACGACTGCCTGATCACCGCCACGGCCAAGTGCTAAGTCAATTGCTGCTCTTGCATATTCATATCCGCTGATATAGGTATCTGCATTCACACCAAGCCCGATACTTATGGTAACGGACATTTCATTACCGATATTAACACTACGTACTTCTTCTAGAATTGCAAATTTACTGTTTTGCAGAAATGGCAGGAATTTTTGCTGGAATACGAAAATATATTTATCCTTCTCCAGCTTCTTAATGATACCATCGATTCCCTGCATATATTTATTGATCTGACGATCTACTAACGCTATCAGGAGGGAACGTCGTACTTCATCAATACTTTCAAGCGCTTCTTCATAATTATCGATATAGAGCAGGCCTGTGATCAGTTTCTGTTCTTTATTTTCTCTAAGTAAGGTGATATTCTCTGTTTCATCATATAAATACATTGCAATCAGTGCATTGCGGTCATCCCAGGCTGCTTCATCTTCATAGAAATTCCAGCTTGCATCTTCAAAATCAGGTGCAATAACCTTGCGGAGCAGTACTCTATAGCTTCGTCCATGAAGTGTCAGATGTAATACTTCATCCTTCTCATTCTTTGGAAGAGCCTCTATCGTAATCTCAGGAAAAACATTGGCAATGGAACGCTTTGCTGCACTTTTCTCAAGAATGATATCCATAAATTCATCATTTCCCCACTGCATTCTGCCATCTACATCGAGAATCGCATAAGGAAGGGTTAGTTCTTTTAAGAGACGTTTCTGAACTTGGCCATAATCCATTGCATAGCGAACCAGCTCTGCTGCCATCTTATGACGCTTTGACAAGAAAATCAACATTGATAGGATAAAATAGACAGCAACGTAGAAGGTCATGACGATTCCAGCTTTTTTATCGATGCCATAAATAGTTAGATTCATGCATAGTAAAATCACTGTCAGTATGAC
>JBASOB010000711.1:0-1750 GCA_049657865.1 Mobilitalea sp. | reverse complement strand
AGTAGAAGCAGCCTTAATCGGTGCAAGAGGTAACTCAGGTATAATTTTTGCGCAGTATTTCAGAGGTCTTAGCGAAACAATCGAAGCTACGGATCAGATTTCAATACATGATTATGCAAACGCCAGCAAATGTGCAGCACAATATGCATACGAAGCAGTAGAAAATCCAGTGGAAGGAACTATTCTTACCCTTATGAGAGAATGGGGTAGAATTCTTTCAGAGGAAAGTATAAATAATACCTCAATTTTAGATGTTTTTAATCGTGCTTACCACACTCTTGAAATAGCACTAGACAGAACCAAAGAACAACTGTCAGTTCTAAAAAAAGCCAATGTTGTTGATTCAGGTGCAAAAGGATTTACTTATTTTATCGAAGGTGCCTTGCATTATTTAAAAAATGGAGAGGATTGTGACTTAAAAAAACTTATAGATGATAATAAAGAAGATAGCGTCGAACTACCGCAAGTTATATCACACTTAGATACCGAAAATAATAGATATTGTACAGAATGCCTCCTAGAAAGTAATGATATTGATCTTGAAACAATTAAAACAAATCTGAAACAACTGGGAAATTCTATTGTGGTTGCAGGCAGTCAAACAAAATGTAGAGTTCACATACATACAAATGAGCCCGCGGTAGTTTTTGACTTTTTATCGTGCCACGGAACTATGATTTATCAAAAAGTCGATGATATGTATAGTCAAGAGGCCATTATCAATCGCAGAAAATATAATATAGCATTGGTAACAGATAGTATAGCAGATCTTCCACAAGCACTTATCGATGAACACCAGATACAGATTGTTCATTTGGATATATTGTATAAAGGTATTAACTATTTTGACAAGCTAACAATTCAATCGTCAAGATTATTGGAAATGGTTTCTAACGAAGATGTATTACCAACATCATCACAACCAAACCCAATGCAAATTAATCATCTTTTGGATTATTTGTCAACTTATTATAATTCAATTATTATAATCACCGTATCAAAAGAGTTAAGTGGAACATATAACAGTTTTTATAACTCTGCTAAAAACTATAATAATAGAAATATCAATATTAGCGTAATTAATTCAAAACAGAATTCCGGTGCTCAAGGCTTACTTGTTAAAAAATGTGCTGAATACATTAAAGCTGGACTAACCCACAATGAAATCGTCAAAAAAATTGAAGCCACGATTGAATCTAGTAAGATACTTGTACAGGTTAAAAACCTTGATAATATGATTAAATCAGGCCGTTTAAGTATCCGAGCCGGACGTATAGCTAAAAAAATCGGAATGAAACCAATTGTTTCCCTAGATGCGGAAGGAAAAGGAACCTTAGACAGTATTGCATTTTCAATATCCGGAAGTAATAAAAAGATTCTAAACCATATAAAACGCATTCTAACTAGCTCTTGTATTGAGCAGTATAATATTGTTCATGTTAACAATGAGGCCGGTGCTAAAGAACTTGCAAGCCTTATGACACAAATCATTGGACAGGAACCTGATTATATAATGGAAACATCGTCAATCATTGCAGTCAGTGCTGGAGAAGGAGCTGTTGCAATATCATATTTACTAGAGAAGGAGGTGTGACAGTATGTATTTAGAAACATTTATTTTACTTTTTGTATTCTTTTTTACTGTTTTTATCATTGGACAAATTATGAAAAATAATTCCATTGTTGATATTGCATGGGGGTCCGGATTCGTCATCTCGGCGTTATACAATTTTTTCAGAAATCCAGAACC
>JBASOB010000710.1:0-6642 GCA_049657865.1 Mobilitalea sp. | reverse complement strand
GTTTACCACATGACATCTACCTGCAACAGACCGCAGCCATTAGTGATAGGAAGAGATATTGGTGAACTTGACTGAAGGGAACTCTTGAACTTGAATATAATGATGCTTTAAGGAGGTACCACATGAGAATTGGTGGAGGAATTGAAAAACCTTATTCAAATCCGGAGGAATGGATTGCACTGGTGAAGGAGCTAGAATATAGTGCAGTGCTTGTTCCGGTGAATAGTAATGCTACTAAGGAAGAAAAGAGAGATTATCTTAGCTGTATAAAAAAATATAATTTGGTATTAGGCGAGGTTGGCGTATGGAATAATCCTCTTTCTTTAAATAAGGAAGAGCGCAGGACTTCTCTTGACTACTGCAAAAAGCAATTATTCCTTGCGGAAGAAATGAATGCAAATTGTTGCGTGAATATTGCAGGAACAAGAGGAGAAAAATGGGCTGGATTTTATCAGGATAATTATACGAAAGACACTTATGCATTCATTGTAGATACAATTCAAGAGATTATTGATAGTGTTAATCCCGGAAATACTTTTTATACAATAGAACCAATGCCTTGGATGGTACCGGATTCCCCGGAGGCTTATTTGAAACTAATGAAAGATGTTGACCGAAAAGCCTTTGCAGTACATTTAGATTTTACTAATATGATTAATAATCCGAAAAAATATGTCTATAGTTCAAAGTATATAAAAGAATGTTTTAAGAAACTTGGCCCCTATATTAAAAGTATTCATATAAAAGATATTAACATGAGAGATGTATATCCTTGCAGCATTGAAGAATGCATGCCAGGAAAAGGAACGCTTGATTATGGTAATATATTGCGCTTGATTGAAGGTCTGGGAAAAGATACTACAGCATTCGTAGAGCATCTGCAAACCTACGAGGAGTATAGAGAAGCGGTTCAATATGTTAGAAATGCTGCAAGGAAAGAAAAAATAACAATACTATAGATTTGAGAGGAAATAATGGAGATGGAAAAATCAACAATTGATTTAAAAAATATGATTCAAATTGCATTTGTAGTAAAAGATATCGAAAAAGTAGCAAAAGCTTGGAGTGAAGTATTTGGGATAGAGATGCCAAAGATCGATTATATCTCTGGTCCGGAGGATTGCCAGATTTATTATCGCGGTAAGAAGACTGCTACCAGAGCAAAGATCGCCTGCATAGACCTGGGGCAAATCACCATAGAATTAACGGAACCGGATGAGATGGATTCTTCTTGGAAGGAATTCTTGGAGGAGCATAACGGTAATGGTGTTCATCATTTAGGATTCTCTGTAGGATCAGATGAGAAGAGAGATGCTGTAATCGGGATGCTTGAGGACCGGGGTATCGGTGTTCGACACTTTGGTTATTATACAGGAGGCAGTTATACTTTTGTAGACAGTGAAGAGCAATTGGGTGTAATCTTAAATATTAAACCGCATGCATAGACTTGAAAGAAAATATATTCACCGGATTTAAACATAGCAGCAATTCTGACTCCTTTCGGATTTGGAATTGCTGTTTTTTTGTATATTGTACTTATGGAATATAGTGGCAATAAATTATTGCTTATTAACAATTGTGTGATATCATATAGATAGTAAAAATAGAAGTTCTAAAAGTCAATAATAAATAATAAAACGTAAATGCAGGGAGATAGTCCCGCTACATGTAAAGTTGAGGATATGCAGGATGACAGATAGGGGTAATAATGAGATGGAACAAAAGCAATATATAAAAGTGAAACGTAATAACAAAAAGATGGATGCGATAAAGAAAGCGAGCATTCTTGTTATTATTATGCTGATATGTACTTTGATATCAATGGCATTTTTTCAGGTTACGGTGTTACATTCTAATATTGTTATGATATATTTGTTGGGAATTATTTCGTTTTCCTACTTGGCAGAAGGATATTTGTACAGTCTTTTCTCCTCTGTCTGTGGAGTTCTTCTTTACAATTTCTTTTTTATAGAACCTTTTTATACGTTTAAGGTGAATAATCCGGATTATTTTATCACCTTTTTTGTAATGTTTATCGTCGGATTTATTACCAGTATGCTCACGCTCAGTGTGAAAAGAGAGCGACAGCATGTAGAAGACAGGGAAAAATATATTTCCTCTCTCTATAGAATAGAAAAAAAACTACTATATATTAATAGTGGGGAAGAACTGGCGAAAGTGTCGGCGGAAGAAATCTCAGAGCAGTTAAGAGCAGATGTACTTGTACAATTTTTTGACACGAAAAGTGATATACGATGTAGATACATAAAGGGCAGTGATGTTTTTAATGATAATTCGGATCAAGCGGCATGCTTGGAAGCATATCAGTCAGGCAGCGCATGTGGGCATGGTACAACTCTTTTCGCTGACGCAAAAGCTTATTATACCCCTATCATAAGCCAGGAAGGAATGCTGGGAGTAATCGGGGTATCCTTGCCGGGCGAGGAGGTGCTTTCACCGGCACAACATTCTTTCATAGAGGTAGTCATACCTCAGATTTCTGTTGTTATGGAGCGTGAAAAAATTACAAGTAAACAGCAGAAAGCACAAATAGAAGTACAGAAAGAACGCCTGCGTTCCGATATGCTGAGATCAATCTCCCATGATTTTAGAACACCTTTGGCAGGAATCATGGGGTTGGCAAGCACTGCACTTAGCAATAGTGATAAAATTAATGATGAAACGAAGAAAAGCTTTTTTCAAAGCATTTATGAAGATGCCGAGTGGCTCAATGAACTTGTAGAAAATATATTACAGTCAACTCGATTTGATGAAGGGAAAGTTCAGCTTAATATAGGGGAAGAAGCAGCAGAAGAAATTATATCAGATGCGATCAATCATGTTAAAAAGCTTGTGAACCGGCATAATATTTATTTTAAAATACCGGAGGAAATTATACTGATCAAAGTGGATGGAGTCTTAATACGGCAGGTTATTATAAATCTTATCAATAATGCAATTAATTATACGCCTGAGGGGAGCGATATCACTGTTTCATTATATAGGGAAGCAGATCAAGTGGCCTTTGAAGTTAAGGATAATGGCGCCGGTATCATGCAAGATGAGCTGGAACATGCCTTTGAACGATATTATAATAGTAATACAAAAATGAAGAATAAAAAGGGAATGGGACTTGGTCTTTCCTTATGTAAATCAATTGTTGAGGCACATAATGGTACGATTTCCATTCGAAACAACATACCTCATGGAACAATAGTAACTTTTTATATCCCGGAAGAGAAGGAGTAAATTAGAATGGAACCACTTATTTTGATTGTAGACGATGAAAAATCCATACGAAATTTTCTTCGCGTTTCTATGGAAACTCAAGGGTATAAATGTATTGATGCTTCGGACGGTTCAACGGGACTTATGCTAGCAATATCGCAAAGTCCGGATGTGTTAATATTGGATTTAGGCCTGCCGGATATGGATGGTGTGGAAGTAATAAAAAAAATACGTGATGTGAATCAAATGCCGATTATTATCATTTCAGCAAGGGGCCGAGACCGTGAAAAAATTGAAGCTTTGGATGCGGGTGCAGATGATTATTTAACCAAACCATTCAGCGTTACGGAACTTCTTGCTAGAATTCGTGTGATACTGAGACATCAATCATTTATCAGTAATACGGATGAATCGGAAAATAAAGAATATCGAATAAAAGATCTCATTATTGATGCGGATAAACATAGAGTATGGCAATACAATCAGGAGATAAGATTAACGCCATATGAATATAAGGTGCTGCTCCTGTTAGCTCAAAATCAAGGAAAAGTGCTTACCCATAAGTTTATTGTCGATAATATCTGGGGAGGCATGGTGTCTACAGATACACAGTCACTAAGAGTCTGTATGGGAAATCTGAGACGAAAACTGGGGGAAGACCCTCTGCAACCGCGGTATATCATTACAGAAATCGGGGTAGGATACCGGTTTACGGATGAATAAACACTTAAAAACAATATATTGTGTAGTAAAGTGGTTAATAGTAGTCGGATATTGGTCGAAAGAAGATTAAAAACACTGTAAACACTGAAAATAAATAGAATAGTCAACTGTATTTGCACAAAGAATTTTATAAATAGAAAGCTGCCAAATGATATCAAAATATATCATTTGGCAGCTTTTTTTACTGAAAAATTATAGAAACTCATCCTATGCTTACACAAAACTTATATCGAATAAGCTATTCTTGAAATAAATAAAGGAGGTATTAAAAATGTATAGTATGAGTAATTCTATTAAATTTAAAACGTATATTTCAGAAGCGACGCAAAAAATTCATCATAATGAATTTAAAGAATCTTATCAGATGATAATGAAGGCGATAAATGAAAACCCGAATGCGCCGGAACCGCATAATCTTCTTGGAATATGGTATGAATTAAAGAAAAATGATGATCTGGCAAGAAAGCACTATAGAGCTGCCTATGCTTTGGACCCGACCTATGCACCAGCAAGCGAAAACTTGGAAAGAATAACTACTTATTATACGGCTTTCCATAGACCGCTTGGTGTTGACTTTGGCGAGAGCGAGAAATACGAATAAAGTATTTAGTAATCAGGAGGTGAGATTATGTATATTATTTTAATTGGCTGTGGGCGTTTGGGTCGTAGCTTGGCCAAAGGATTGTCCGATGATGGTAATGATGTCAGCGTGATTGACCGTGACAATGATAAATTGAATTCTTTGGGAAGCGGATTTAATGGACAGAGAATCAGGGGGATAGAATTTGACAGTGAAAAGCTGATTGAGGCAGGGATTGAGAAAGCAGATGCACTTATTGCGGTAACGGCAGATGATAATGTCAATATTACAGTATCTCTGATTGCAGATAAAATATTTCATGTTCCCAAGATAATAGCCAGAATCAATGATCCGGAAAAAAATTATATTTATAATAAATTAGGGATTAGCGTGATTAACCCGATTCAATATGAAATGGAAATACTCAAAAGCCAGCTTCCGATAAGAAGCCTGGATGTCATTTCAACCCTGGACAATAATTACGATATTATTAAACTGCTGATCAATAAGAAAAAGTCGATTTATGTAAGAAACATAGAAGAAAAATATGAATGCGTTGTATCGAGTGTAATTAAGAATGGAACCGTAAGATTACCAAAAAACAATGAACAGATTAATAATGGCGACAGTATTATATGCACCATTCAAAAAAAAGATAAAGCTAAGTTAATTAACTACTTATGTAAGGAGATGTTTGTATGAAAGTTATAATAGTCGGTGGGGGTAAGATTGGATATAATCTCTTGAAGACACTTAGAGAAAGGGATTACGATATTACTCTGATTGAAAGAGATAAAGAAACCTGCTTGAAAATTGCAGAGGATTTAAATGCAAATGTCATATGGGGAGACGGAACAAATTTGGACGTTTTAAGGGATGCAGGCATAGAAGAAACAGGAATTATTGCAGCGGTTACTGGTACGGATGAAGAGAATCTTGTAATATGCCAGATAGCGAAGTTAAGCTTTAACACGATGAAAACGATATCACGTGTGAATAACCCTAAAAATATGATAATGTTTCGGAAACTTGGAATTGATAATACGGTTTGTAGTACAGAAGTGATTGCAAATATGATTGAATATGCGTTTGAAAAGGATGAATACAGAATTATTGCAACTCTTGAGCGGGGCGCTATGGTATTAGCAGAGCTGATAATTACAAGGAATAATCTCTGGTGTGATAATAGGATTAAAGAGCTGGTGCTGCCAAATGAATGCGTTATTGTATCCATATTGCATGAGGAAAAGATCGTATATCCTAGAGGAGATACGATGATAAGGGAAAATGACAAAGTCATTATTATAACAAATAAAGTGGTCTTATCTACTTTGGTAGCGGAGCTTTATAATGGGAGGGATAAGAAATGGCTGACAGAAAAAGCGAAATAAAAGGTATCTTATTAGAACTGGGTCTTACTTCTTTATATATTGGATTAACGTTTATGATAACGTTATTAATAATGTGGTGATCTTATGAAAAAAACGAATGAAACATATGGAGCACAGATTATTGCTTATTACACAGGCTATATTGTATTTATAGTCAGCTTGCTAATGATAATTCCAATCCTGTCTTCGGTAGCGTTCATGGAATGGAATACCATGCTTGACTTCATGATAAGCTGGTCGATTGCTACTTTAATTGGAATTCTTATGATGATTTATGGTATAAAAGCAAAGAAAAGCGGCTCGAATATGCAATGGAAACACGGATTTTCGATTGCCGCTTTTGCCTGGATCCTCTTAACGATTCTATGCGCAATTCCATATCTTTTAAGCGGACATACAAAATCCCTATTAGATGCCTGCTTTGATGTAATGAGTGGATTTACAACGACTGGATTGGTACTTACGCAGGATTTAGATCATCTTTCGGTAGGTCTTAACATGTGGAGGCACATGCTGACGTTCATCGGTGGTCAGGGAATGGTTGTATTAGCACTTACTTTTTTGACGAAAGAAATTGGCGGAGCCTATAAAATGTATGTGGGAGAAGGGAAAGATATTGAACTTCGACCAAATATAAAAGGAACAACCAGACACATATGGAAAATCAGCCTGATTTATCTTATTATTGGAACAGCAGTACTTTGGATTGCGGGTATGATG
>JBASOB010000709.1:0-5238 GCA_049657865.1 Mobilitalea sp. | reverse complement strand
TTCGTTCCAATAAATAATACAATCGTCTGTTGATTCTTCTTCCTTAGAGTACTCACCAAATTCTCTGCCTTGGCTGCAGTCTGACCTTCTCTAATAAATATGATATCTGGTGGATCATTCACTATAGATTCCTGGTCATCTTTGGATATACCGTTTGAAAAGTGCATTCTTTTCGGTAATTCAGTGCACCCCCATCCGGCATAATAGTGCAATGCTTTCCGGATAGGAGGTGCGATTGTTAATTGTTTCTTGATACTTAGAGTTCTGGTGGTATTTCAATCCTCGAATTCCGGAGCAGTTGTTCTAGTTGATCAACTCGATCCTGCAAGTGCTGTATCTCAATCCAATTGCTATGGCATAGATCATCAGCCTCCTCAAGTTCGTATCTAGTAAGTTCATAGTCTGTCCATTTCAGTCAGTTGTGTTCTTTGCTAAATGCACAATAATTATTCATGGTTACCACCTGCCTTCTGACAGGATTTAATACCATGACGCTCGCGCATGGATACATTTCCATCGATCATGATATCGTATGAGTTTGGTCTTATGCGATCGATGATTGCTTCGGCAACAGTCGCATCTGCATCTGTTCCGATTCTGGATAACCATCCATCAGTTTCGAACTGGGTACAAAAGATTACAGAACCGCGGACACTTCTGGCTTCAATGATTTCTAATAAATCATGGCATTGCTCGCTTGTAAGTGGCGAAAGAAGAAATTCATCCAGTATCAGAAGGCTTACTTTCTGATAGGCCTTTATTGTTCTGGCAAAGGTTCCTTCTGCGTGTGCAAACGCCAGCTCATTTAACAAGTCGGGTAGGCGCACATAACATACCTTTATGTAATTTCTGCAAGCAGCTACCCCGAGAGCGTTTGAAATATATGTTTTCCCACTTCCAGATGCCCCTTTTAAAATGATATGATGACTGTCTGTGAGATATCTACATGTGGACAATTCATAAAGTAATGATTTGTCAAGGTTTCGGTCTGGAAGGTATTCAATATCCTCCATACATGCGTTGGGATATCGAAATCCAGCCTGCTTCATAACCTTAAGAAGCGTATTATTCTTCATGCTTTCCCACTGCCGGTCTACCAGCATTCCAACTCTGTCTTCAAATGTGAGTGAATCATATGCATGGCTTTTACACTGGTCTTCAAAAGCTGATGCCATACATGCAAGCCGTAAATCATGCATCTTATCTATTGTTGATTGTTTAATCATTAGCATCCACCTCCATAGTAAGCTGAGCCACGAGTAATTCCGTATTGGCTACCTTTGCTGTACTGCACCTTTTCATCTTTTGCCTTTTCCAACTTATTCTTTAGAATAATGGAAATGTTCTTAAGACTCGGTGCTGAAGTGAAGGATAATGCACGTTCACAAGCTTGCTCCAGACTTTCCGGTGTATATCTGTCTGCAAGCCGCATAAGGGAAGTACATGTCTTATAACCTTGTTGTTCGACCTTATGTGAATAAAGAAAGCTTTTTACAACAGTCAGTGTTGATGGTCCGTTTTGTGATGCCCATTTCAGGAAGAACTCCGAATTGTACTGCATATAGATCCGATGTTTTTCCGGCATGTGCTCTGGAATATAAACCGGTTCAGGACAATGATCCTTACGAATATGTGATGCAACTCGATTATTATGGTAAAAAACTTCAATTATTTTTTCGGTGGTACGAATATCTACTTTTTTGCCAATGAATTCATAAGGAATTGAATACTTGCTTTCTCCTACAGATATGAGATAATCAGGTTGTATGGTGGCAGTTGACCAGACAGCCGTTTCATATAAGGTGGCAGGCAATGGCATGAGGAATTCTTTTTCTTCTTCCTCGAAGACTGATTTCCTGCTACCTTTCTTTTTCTGAAAAGGGCGATTGTTGTATTCGTCAAGCTTTTCCTTTATTGCCAGATTTAATTCATCGTAAGTGAAGAATATCCGGTTTCGGAGAGCAGCTAGAATCCAGGTTTCCATAACTTTCACTGATCCTTCCGCATTAGGCTTATCTCTTGGTTTAAGAGGTCTTGCCGGAATAATCGCGACGTTATAGTGTTCTGCCATTTCATGATAGGAACGGTTCAGAATCAGTTCTGTTCTTGTGTTTTTGATAACTCCAACTTTTAGATTATCTGGAATAAGTATTCTGGTTACACCACCAAAGAATTCATAGGCATGAATATGTGCTTCAATCCAGTGAGGAGCTTTCATGTCTGGAAATGCTTCTGCATAGCCATACATGCTGCACGGAAGACATGCAACAAATACATAGGCAGCGTCCGTTAGACCGGTTAATGGGTCTGTTACTGGAAGAGTATCGCCAACCCAGTCAACTTCTAGTTCATCCCCAGGTTTATGTCTTAATCTAAGAGTTGCTCTTTTCGAAGATGCATAAGCATGATACTTCTCATTAAACTGGGTATGCTGATAAGCTATTTTGCCTGAATCCTGACACTTAAAACAATACTCAGCCCATAAAAGGGATAAGGTTACTCCGGGTTTTGCAAGCTCATTGTAAACGTATTCATAGTCAGGAAGAAGCCGGCTCTGTTCTGTGGCTTCCTGAGGATAGAGAATTGCTTTTAAGTCCTCGTTTGTGAGCTTGCCAGGGATTGGCCATTCAATCTGCTTCTCCTGTGCTTTCTTCCAGATGTCAGCTACTTTGTTACGGGAGCTGCCTGCACTGGACGCAACACTTGTGTTGCTGTAATCCGCTGACTTTAAACGGATTATTTCTCGGTAATCAATCATGATTATCGACCTCCTATAATTTTCAGTCACGTATTATTCACGTGCCATCTTCATTATAGGAATAAATTTAGTAAACGCACCGTTTTATCGGAAAGAAGTGTACTCTTTTCCGGAATAGACCGCACTGTTTTACCGAAAATGTTGCACTTTTACGCCGTAATACTCACATCTTCTATTGTATTGTAACTTCCCTTAAAATCCATTAATTGATAACTGTCAAGAATGCTCTGTAATTCGAGTTTATTTTGTTCGTCCGGGTCTACGATGATATATTTCATAAGCACTATCTCCTATCATTCTAATATAGTTCTGTTCATTGCATGAATTTTCCTGTTACCTTTTTAGTAAGACGGTACTATAATCAACCTCAATTTCTTTCTATCAATATTATACCAAAAACCTGCTTCAAATTTTGTACAATGCGAATTTGGTGGTTATAATAGCGAAATTGGATTATCTGACAATGCAAAAGAAACCTTAGGGAATAAAATATTCATCTAAAGTTCCTTAATTTTTATATCTATGGTTGTCTTTACTATTGTATACTTGTTCCATCTGCTGCTATATATCTACTGTTCCATTTGCCTAGTTACTTCTTTTCTCCATTTTTTCGCTCTTTTGTCGCTTATGTTATTGTTCTCTGATAATTTTATTTACAAGGCTGGCAAAAATACTTTTGCGAATTCGAATAAAGAACTTGTAATTATTTTTTGTCCTAATGTATTAGGATGAGTTCCATCCTCGCAGAGTAATTCATCAATGCTGCCAGATTTAAGGAAATCTCCTCTAAAATCAATTAAAGGCACCTGTTTTTCGATGGCAATTCTCTCTATTTCTTTTGAGTAATCCTCCTGATGCTGATAGATCATATTAATTTCACCGAGCCATTTTAATATATTTTTTTTATTCAAATCTTTGCAAAACCATTCAAAGAACCTCTGTGGTTGTAATGGTGGCAAGGTAGTCAGTATCGGTAAAATACCTTTCTCTTTCAAGGTATCTATAATGTCACAATAAGTTTGTGTAAATAATTCTAATGGCGTATTTGGTGAAAATTTACCTTCTGGATTTTCTGATATCGCTTTCCAATTAAAATCACAGTCATTTCCTCCAAAATCCATAACAATTGCATCACACCCTATATTTTTACTAAGTCTCTTCTTTAGTAAATCCCTACCCTTGGTTACCGTACAACCAAAACTCGAATAGTTTTCAAATTGAATAGAATATTGTTTGCTTAACATTTCAACATCGATATGATTATCGATATAGTATTTTTTATTCGCTGGGTTTATCTGGATACCTTTTAAGATGGAGTCACCAAACAGCATTATATTTTCTAGTTTATACAAGGTATTTTCGCTCCTTTTCGGTTCATACTACATTATGTAGTATTGATAACTATATGTTACGTTATTGGATATCGTTTGTCAACAAATTCTTTTATAAATTACTCGACATTAACTACTGAGTATTTAATACTCAATATTAAATACTCAACATTAAGTACTCAACATTTAACTGCTCAATATTAATTACTCAATATTAATTACTCATTATAAATTACTCAATATTAATTATCCAATATTAAAAATGAACTTCAATTGTTATAAATTATTATGATTCAAATTTAAAAAAACAGATCTTATCGACGAACCGTGAACGCAACTATAATGTTGTTTCCCAGCTCTTTTCTATAAGATCTGTTTCTCTATTGCTTCTAGTAAATTGATTATATCTAGATTTCTTTATCAACCTCAATCTTTATACTGTCAAAATAATTATATTTCTTCTGAGCGGAATAAATGGTCCTATTTCCATTAAATACATAAGCAATGGCACATACAATAACGAAAAGCATGATATTCTGAGTTCCAAACACCTCAATGCCAATTAGGATCGGTGCCAGCAGCGTATTAGTTGCGCTTCCGAATACTGCCGCATATCCAAGTGCTGCAATCAACATGACCGGCAGTCCAAGTAAAGTACCAAGTACGATACCAAGACTGGCTCCTATCGCAAAAAGCGGTGTCACCTCGCCTCCCTGATAGCCTGCCGATAGTGTAAGTATGGTCAGAACACATTTTAGAATCCAGTCATAAGCAAATATTTTTTCACTCGAAAAGCTTGCGGAAATAAGATTCGTACCAAGTCCACTATAGCGCCCCAATTGTAAGACAAGTAGTAATATCGATAGACCGCAACCCATAATAAAGATTCTCTTAATTGGGTTCTTAATTATTTCCGCAAAAAACTTTTTAGAAAAACCAAGAATATGTGCAAATGCGCCTCCGGTAATTCCAAACACTATTCCGATTACCACCAGCTTAATGATAATTGACAAAGAAAAATCTACTCCTTCTTCCACTGGAAATGAAAATTTCTCAAGCCCTAATAAATGTGAGGTATAACTTGCTACAAAGGAAGCTGCCAAAGCAGGAAGCAAAGCTTCATACAATATTGATCCTGCCGCTAATACT
>JBASOB010000708.1:0-29400 GCA_049657865.1 Mobilitalea sp. | reverse complement strand
AAGTAAAAGCTTTTATTGCCAATAATTTTGCCGATGCTGTCGCATCTAAAAATAAGGGCATGATTATGAAAGGCGTAATGGCCGAGTTAAAAGGAAAAGCTGATGGAAAAATTATCAATCAGGTTGTCGGAGATCTCTGCAAATAATAAGTGAAACATAAATCAAGGGCTGTAATCAGATGAAACAATTCCCATCTATTTGATGTGGAACATTTCTCTTCTGATCACAGCCCTTATTTGAAGGATTCAATTCTTTCGATTCGTTAAGCTATAAATTCTAGTCTTTATTAATTTTAAGTTTCTGTCCAATAAATATCATGTCAGGATCTTTAATTGTATCCTTATTCCATTCATATATCAACTTCCACTCACTTGCTTTGCCTAATATCGACTGGGAAATCATGCTGAGACAATCACCTTTTACTACGACATATAGTTCAAATGCCGGTTCTTCTACAACTACCGCTGGTTCCTCTGTTACAGGGTCAGTAACTGATGTGGTTGGCTCGATTATAGTGATACGGCCTCCCTTTGGTTCTGTTACATCTCCTTTTACTTCAAGATAATCATATAGAACATCTTCCATTGAACCAAATTCATTTGCAATTGCAAAGTCTGCCAACATCGTATATCCATCACCGCCTGCTATGATAAAATCATTCGTAGCTAAGAGGTAGGATGCTTTAGGATCAAGCGCAACACCATTAATCTTCGCATTCTTGATACGGCTTCCTGCTTCCTTCGTTGCATCGATGGTGAAAGTGATTCCAGATACCTGCAAAAATGCTCCAAGTGGTTCCGGATAAGTACTTGCACCATGTTCTAATGCAAGAAGTAATGCTTCACCAGTTACATTTTTAGTAACCACATAATTACCAAATGGGAATACCGTCACAATACTCTTCTTTGTGATATCTCCAATTTCGATGGAAGCACGGATACCTCCGCCATTAGTGATAGCTACATCCGCATCGGTCGCCCACCGGAAAGCATCGGTTGCCAAATCTCCCATATTTGTTTCAAATGCACGTACATGCTCTCTGATACCATCAAGATCGACGGTCGAATAACCAATTACTTCTGACAGAAGTTCGTCCTGACTCGAAGTATAAGTAGCTGCCAACTCGTCAATTGCAGCATCTGTTCCGGTAAATTCTGTTGCATTTACTAAGTCAGCTTCCATCTTACCAGTGGAATCAATCATGACAACACCGATATTCTGAATGTATTGACCTGTGCTGACAATTAATGTGTCACCAACCGTCAGACCCGTATCATAGGTTGAATGACTGTGTCCGTCAACCACTAAATCAATTCCATCTACTTGAGTTGCTACGCTAGTAGAGGTTACTACGCTGCTTAAATCTGTTCCCAAATGAGATAATGCAATTATTACATCAGCGCCTTCTGCTTTCAGTTCTTTCACCTCTTCTGTAGCTGCTGCCACAGGATCAGTAAATTCGATTGCGGTTACATTATTAGGATTTGTCTTATAAGCGGTCTCAGGAGTAGAGAGTCCGAATATTCCATAAGTAACCCCATTTTTATCTATTGTGATATGATCCTCTAGAAAATCTGATCCATCACTCTTGTTTGTTATATTCGAGGAGAGTAAAGGAAAATCCATCATATCCTTAGTTATTAGTAAGGTATTCGTTCCATAATTAAAATCATGGTTACCAGGCGTCATTGCATCATAGCCTGCTAAATTCATTAATTCAACTATACTTTTGCCCTGTACCATGTTAGCAAAAGGAAGTCCATGCAGAGAATCACCTGCATCAAGTAATATTACTTCTGCTCCTGCCTTCTCATAGCTTTTCTTAAGTGCACTTACTGCAGTGAAACCCATGTAAGCGTTATAACTGTCCGGTACTGCTCTGCCATGTGAATCATTGGTATGCAGAATAACCGTATACCCTGTAAGATCTGCCCCTTCACTTGGAACTAGGCTCGCTAATGCTGGATTTACTGGTATTACAATTAGTGCCAGTGTTAAAAATAGTGCGAGGAACTTTTTAAACTTCTTCATAATCATCCGCCCTTCTTAATAAATAGTAATACAACAAGGAATGAAACACTTACTCTAACCCTTTATATTGTAATGCTTAAGAACATTTCCATTATACTCCAAGAATAGGCAGGAATCAACTCATTTCCACAAAAAAGGAGAGCAAAACCTCCTAAAGGTTTGCTCTCCTTTGACTATTGTTTCCTTAGTGTTTCCTTACTCGGCGGTACTATCTGCTGCAGTAGTTGAGTCTGTTGCAGCAGCCTCCTCCGGCATGGTTGTTCCATCTGGCTTTGTTCCTCCATCCGGCATCGCAGCTCCGTCTGGCAGGGTTCCTCTCTCTCCTTTCTCGCCGGAAGGTCGATCTCCACCGCCTCCGAATCCACCCATTTCTGTTTGTCCATTACTGGTGACTACAGAAGCAAGTGTAATCTCTGCTGTCTGGTCCCCGCAAGTCAAGGTATAAGTTGCATCTTGAGCAAGATCCGGAGTACTGATCACTACGGATTGATACTCTTTATCCGGTGTTACAGATGCTATTACATTGCCCTCTGCATCGGTTAATACTACTTCCGTTCCCGCTGCGCAGGAGCTGGTCAGATTATATAGGAGCGAATACTGCGAGGAAGTATCCGAAAATCCTTGAGCCATTTGGCTGGTTCCTGTTATGATAACTGTTCCTCCAGTAATATCTGCTGTAGAACTATAATCAAGTCCACCGTTCATGCTTTCCGAAGGTCCGCTTACATAAGTTGTTCCACCGGATATATAAAGAGAACCATTTGAATCAATTCCATCTCCTTCGGCATCTATCGTAAGGGTTCCACCGCTGATTGAAATATAACAATTAGTATCTGTACCCTGCATACCTCCTTGGTCTTGCTTTGCGAAATCGAATGTTGCTGTATCTGTTGTTGTGTCTGATATTGTTGTATCTGATGTTGTGTCTGATATTGTTGTATCTGATGTTGTGTCTGTTGCTGTGCTTGTTGTTGCTGTGCTTGTTGTTGCTGTGCTTGTAGTTGCTGCTTCTGTAGTTGCTGCTTCTTCGCTTGCGCTGCTAGTACCACTAGAAGCATTGAAGCCATCATCGGAAGCTGTAATATTAACGGTACCATCTTCGATTATGATTGCGGTTCCTTCGATTCCTTCTGTAGAATTTGTTACTGTGATTATGCCACCGCAGATATATACATATCCTTTCGTGGTATCGTCGCCGTTCTTGGACTGAATACCATTTCCGCTTTCTGCACTGAGGGTCAATACTCCATCTTTAATCTTAACACAGTCCTGACCGTTTAAAGCATCTTTGAGTGCTGTAACATTTATTGTTCCACCTGTTATGATAAGATCATCCTTAGAAGCAATACCATGTTTATAATTTCCTGTGATATTTAGAGTTCCGTCTCCATTGATCGTTAGATCCGACATACTGAAGATAACACCGTCTACCGTATTATCATCGGTCTGAATATATTCAGTACCATCCGTCAATGTATTTTCAGTACCTTCTTCTAAGGTAATAAATACTTTATCCGCTGTCTTAATATAGATAGCTGCACCATCTGAATTAGTAATCGTTGCTCCATTTAAGACAATCTGCACTTTATCCGTATCCGCAGCCTCTACCACGATCTGCCCATCATTTAAAGTACCGGTAATGACATACGTTCCTTCCTCACTGATTGTGAGTATGCTGTCATCCGCACTTGCTCCCTCACCATCGACTTCTATGCTGGTGCCATTCAGAGTAATGTTGACTGCAGTTGTATCCTCATACCCTACTTCTAAATCCTTCGCACTGAATTCCGTATCCACAACGACTTCTGAAGTATCTGATGTCGTATAGCTCGTCGTAACTGCCGCCCCTGCCAAAGCAGTCGTTGTGAGTGTTTCACTGTCCGTAGAACTTGTAGCCTCCGTGCTTGCAGTACCCGCACATCCTGTAAAAATCATTGTTGTAATCAATATCATTCCTATGATACTGGTTATTTTATTTTTGATAAATTTTTTATTTCTCATATAAATCACCATGTCTTTCTCTCTGCCTGCAAACATTAGGCCGCAGGTACAAATTTGCGTGTGAAGGTGATATTCCTTCACACTATTGCCACTTTTCCTATGTTGTTACACATGAAGTTTTTTTATTTTCTCTACAGTTCGCCATTTTCATAAGTTACTCTGCCGCAAGATATTTCCAGGTTTCCATTTCTGCAACGAAGTTCATCGATCAGATTCTTTTCTTCGTCAGGGTTTATCATGCTGATACGATAATCCAATTTGTACATACTTCCCATGTTTGTGGTTTTAGCACGGATCAACTCATGCTTTTTCGTATATTTTGTAAATATATCATCAAATATATTGGAATAATTAAGTCCTTCCGGAATCGTGATCTTAAGCTCTTTTTCCTTTTGCACTACTTCGCCAAAGCTTGTTGTATTATAGATAACGCTAACGCCTCCGACGATTAAAACAAAAATAAATGCTGCTGCAATATATCCTGTTCCTGCTGCTAAACCTACCGCCATCGCCATGAAGATACTGCTGATTTCTTTCGCACTTCCCGGTACAGAACGGAACCTGACCAAACTGAAGGCTCCCATTACTGCAACACCGGTGCCAAGGTTACCGTTTACCAGCATAATTACCATTGTTACGATTGCCGGAAGCATTGCGATGGTTACAACAAATCCTTTGCTGCTGGTATTATATCGGCTGTGAACCCATCCGAGCAGTCCTCCAAGTACAAGTGCTGTTGCGATACAGATTAAAAATACTCCGATTGAAAATGTGGTTGTTATGATTGAGTTAAGCATATTTTTTCTCTCCTTTACTTCTTTCCGTTTTCTTTAATTGCGCTAATTGTTCATACCCTCTTCCGTATTTTGAAAATGAAGTTGGATAAATTTCTAATTCACTTAATATATGTGCCAGCCATATCGGCATTGTTCCCGGGATCTTAATTTCCATAAGATATTGACCTTCCTCTAAAATCTTGGTTCCCCATATTCCACTGCTAAGATTAAGATCTTCCTCTCTCCAGAGGATGTTACTGTCAAACGTAATTCGAAGGTCTGGATTATCCATTCCATACATTGCAATTCGATTATAGGAAATATACATTGCCGGTATTAAATTCTGATAAGATCTTATAAACCAATCAATTTCCTGAGTGATCTGTGTTGGCTGTTTCGCAGGTTTTCTCTCATATAAATATTGCTCTGCTTTTGTAAGTTCCATCTTTTCTCTTCTTTTATACACGACGCCTTTGTACTTTTTCTTGAGTTCAATAAATACGTTATCCCCTTCTTTGGGGGTTCCATAACTTCTTAATCTCAATTTCTCCTTGTATACCGGTTTCTCCATAGAATTTCTGATCAGCTGCCAATCCGGTGTATCAAAGTAAATGTTGCAAATTGTTGTTTTCCCATAATTATCAACCTCGAACCTATCCTGTAAGGTTTGTCTTAATAATTTATATTTTTTTTCGGTTAATAAATATTTTGTTTCATATCGTTTGAATGTTCCTTGAAATTGATTCATTCAAATCCCTCCTGTCTAGCGTTTGCTTGCGTTTTATCTGCTTCTGTTAAACCAAGTATACCTCGGCTACTTTAAACGTACCTTAAATTATACTTTAAATGTAGTTTAAATTATGGTTGTTGCAGGGGGATATATCGACCACTTAAGAGATTGTCAAGTTCAAGGGCAAGTTCAAAGAGAAATTCAAGAATAAGTTTTAGAATAAGTTTAATATAAAGTTCATTATAAGTTCAATATAAAGTTCAATATAAGTTCAATATAAAGTTCAATATAAAGTTCAACAGCAAGTTCAAGGTAGAGTTCAAAACCCGAAGCAAGGGCAAGTTAGCCTATATATTAATTGTATGGAAAATTAAATAAAATCAGCTAGAAGGTAATGAAATAAACACTGAACAGCCCTGTGCTCTTCTGACTTCGAATATTTTGCTTGGAAGTTTCTAATGGATTTTGTATATGGCAGATCAGCGATGAAAAACTCGAACTCCTCACTGCGTTCGTCAGACAACGAGCTTTTTCATCGCTATGCCATATACAAAATCCATAAGTAACTTCACAAGCTCAATAGATAAGCCAGAAGAGCACAGGGCCATTCTGTGTTTATTCTTATAGGTTGTGGAGCTGATTTTATTTGGTTCTTTTATAAATAGTACCTTTGTTGCTTTCGAAGTAATTTTATATCAAAGTATTGCTCTTGAATGCGGTAGAACAGTAATTAGTTTAAGAATGTAGCGGTAAAGCTTATTGATTTTCCGTCTTCGCTTTGGGCTGATATTTTTCCGTGATGGGCTTCGACAATTGACTTCGCGATGGACAGGCCAATTCCGTAGCCGCCGGTATCTCTTGACCTAGATTCATCTGCTCTGTAGAAGCGATCAAATAAACGGTTTAGATTTTCAGTGTCAATTTCATCCGTCGTATTATATACAG
The DNA here is from genome assembly GCA_049657865.1 of Mobilitalea sp. GTDB lineage: Bacteria > Bacillota > Clostridia > Lachnospirales > Lachnospiraceae > Mobilitalea. Next base: position 22,917 of record JBASOB010000708.1, on the reverse strand, counting down.
AGAGCTTGATTCCCTTTTTGGAGGATGACAGCGTTATTTTGATAGTTCCTTCTTTGTTTGAATATTTAAGTGCATTATCCACAAGGGTAGAGACCAGCTGCTCAATGCTGCCTTTATCACCATTCATTTTTAGATCCGGCTGGATATTCATATAAAATTTCTTGTTCTGAGTTTCGGCAATTGTCTCAAATGGGGCTACTGTTTCTGCAATTGCTTCGCTTAAATCGAAATCCGAGAATATCATTTTTATATCATTCTCCCCCATTTTGGATAGAGTAAGAAGATTTTTAACCAGTTTATCTAGGCGGACTGTCTGGTTACGGATACTGGTAATCCATTCACTTTCGCCGCCTGTAATTTCAAGCACATCCGCATTGGCAGAAATAATCGCAAGAGGAGTCTTGATCTCATGCCCTGCATCTGTGATGAATTGTTTTTGCTTTTCCATGCTGTCAATAATCGGTCGGATTGCTTTTTTTGAAAAGGCAGATACTAGGAGGAATACAAGGAATAAAGTTGTTAGCGCTACAATGCAGGAAATCAGGAGAAGCGCTTCCGCCGTCTGAATTGAACTTCTGCAATCCAGGAATATAATAAGGTACCCATCTGTCTGATCTACCACCACAAATTTATAGATGCCTTCATATCCACTATCTTTCCCACTGCTTAGTATAGTATCTGCATAACTTGCAGCATCTTCGGAAGATATCGCAGCAATATGACTGGTATCGATTTGTTCTAGTTCTCCATCTTCCTGCACTTCTATCGTAAAATATCTAGTTTCAAATTGAGTTTCTGCATTCATTTGAAATCCAGATTTCATATCATCTTTCGGAAAATCGCCCTTATCAAACTTTGGAAATTTTCCTTGATTCTCTGCCAGCAGTTCAATGGTTCCATTCGTTCTTGTCTCCATCTGATATAGATATACTCCGTTGATGGACCCTACGAGAAGCAGCATAACCAGAAGAAGCGAACTCATGGTAATCGTGATGAATTTTCTCTGTAATTTTTTAATCATTCACTCTCCTCCAGACTATATCCGGCACCTCTTACCGCTTTTATTTTCACGTTGGCCTCAAGAGATGCCAGTTTCTTGCGTAAATACGAAATATAAACCCATACTACATTAATCTCAGCTTCTGAGTCATATCCCCAGATTCGTTCCATAAACTGTTCTGTAGAAATGAGTCTTTTGGGATTCGTCATAAGCATCTCAAGCATTTGGAATTCCTTATTCGCCAAGCGCAAGGAGGCTTTATCATTTGTCAATTCATAATTTTCTTTATTCAGGCTTATATTTCCCACTACGATTAAATTCGGTGTAAATTCTGATTTTCTTCTGCCCATCGCACGCACTCTGGCTAATAGTTCACCCATCGCAAAAGGCTTACTTAGATAATCATCCGCCCCTTTATCCAGTCCAACGATGCGATCCGATATTTCCGACTTTGCAGTCAACATTAATATCGGGGTATGTATTCCCTTTTCTCTAAGCTTCTCTAATACTTCAATTCCGTTCATCTTTGGCATCATGATATCCAAAATAATGATATCGTAATTTTCTGACAGACCATAATCAAGTGCATCCGCTCCATCATATACGGCGTCCACTGAATAGTTATTATGCTTTAATATAGCAACAAGTGCATTTGATAACTCCTTCTCATCTTCAGCGAGCAATATCCTCATTTTCATTTCCTCCATCTTTATTATCTGTTACTTCTATCATATCCCAAATAGTCTGGAAATTCAAATCCGTAGATGCAATTTCATCTGCGCAGCGTTTCAGTTCTTCCATAATCATCTCCTGGTTTGGAATATCTTTCTTATATTTCAGCTGATGTTCCAGACACGCCCAGCAATCCATTGCAATTGTACGTATCTGAAGTTCACAATATACTTTTTCAATGCGATCTTCCAAATGAAGCGGAACCTGTAAAATCATGTGGTAGCTGCGATAACCATTCGGTTTCGGATATCTTATATAATCTTTTTCCTCTACAATTAAAATATCCTGCTGGTTCTTCAACATATTAACCACACAATAAATATCATCCAAAAAAGTGCACACTACTCGAATTCCAGCTGCATCATAGATATCATTTAATGCATGTTCTACTGTAACCGGTAGATTTCTCCTTTGCAATTTTTCTTTCATACTTTCTGCCGACTTAATTCTTGCTTTGCAATGTTCAACTGGGTCTTTCGCCTGTTGCGCCATTTTATATTTTCGAATGATATCTAACCTTGACAATACTTCAATGATTGCTCCCTCTAACAGCACATAATATTCCTTATAAAATTCCTGCTCCGGAGATAATGTTTCACATTCTATATAATAATTTGATGACTGCATCGTATACCCTCCTAACAAAGATTAGTTGCAAAAATTCTCTGTGTTCTAGTTGTAATTATAGAAGGGAAACCTTAAATTTACCTTAATTATTTGAGAGATTATCTTACAATTTCACAATAAACAAATCATTTCTTATAAAAAAAAGGATTAACTGTTTTTTGCTACAGTTAATCCTCATTCTAAATCATAGATAAACCCAAATTTTATAACTGTCAATTCCTATATTTATTACATAACAGAAAGTAAATCCTTATAACCATATTACTCCTATGATATGATGCATACCGAACCACCAGGATGCCGCTCTACATCATCTTCACACTACTCGAGAGTAAATTTCTTTACTACTTCATCAAGATTATTGGACATCTTCTTCTCTTGAATTGCAGCCTGGCCTACTGTATCTACAAGTTCTGCTACTTTATCCATATGCGTAATAATCGTACTGCTATTATTTGCTGTATTCTCTGAAGATGCAGCAATACCTTGGATGGCTTCTCCGACTTCATTAATAACTTTCTCTATGCTGCGAGTCATATCGGCAAGCTTTGTGGCAGAGGTTTGAATATCGTTCGCATCAACTTTGTATTGGTTTCCTACATTGACAAAAGTCTTATAGTCAGGTGTTACTGTATCTTGAATAAAGGATAATAAGTTTTTAGAATGTTCTAGAATGTTATCAAAAGCCAACTGTACTTTGCCGGTTGTCTGCCTAATTTCATTTACTGCTTTTGTTGTTTTATCTGCTAATTTACCAATTTCATTTGCAACAACAGCAAATCCTTTTCCTTGATCGCCAGCCCTTGCTGCTTCTATCGATGCATTCAGGGATAGTAAATTAACCTGATCTGCTAACTGCGAGATGATGGAGGCCATTACTTCAATTTCATCAACAATTTTAGCTTCTTCTATGCTTCTATTTAGATTTTCCTCATTCTGTAAAGCCATCTCAGTTGCCATTTTATAGGAAGAAACACTTCTCTTTTCTACATCGGAGGCTCTATCTTTAATGTGGATTGCCATATCATAACTATTACTGGTTTCTTGGGCAAGAATATTAATTGATGCATTCATTTCCTCAACAGATGCGTTGATTTCTTCTGTAATAGCGCTTGAACTCATCATATCCTCATTGATTTCTTTCACAGCAACCTTCATCTCATCAAAGTTATCCGTCAAATCATTGGTTGACTCTTCTAATTCATCGCTTACTTCTCGGATTTCTGAAGACCCATTCGCAATCGTTCTGATGACCGATTTATTTCCCGCCAGCATACGATTAAGTGCTGTTCCCATCTGCCCTAATTCATCTTTTGATTTAATTTCAAGTTCAGCAGTCGTAAAATCACCTTCCGCAATATTCGATACAAATTTATTAACTTTTTTAATGTTCTTAGTTAAATATTGAACTTGCGAAATGATAACAAGAATGGTAAGCAAAATTGCAAATCCACTGATGATTAATAGCTTAAGTAAAAGACTGTTTAGAGGTTGGTTAATCTCAGCCTTTGGGATTTGAATCAGTATTTTCCAGCCTAAACCATCGATTGTATCATAATGCACCTCATAATCCATTCCATCGATTGTATATTCACCGACTCCTTTTTGTGAAGCAAGTATTTCTTTTCCCAAAGTAGCAACCGAGACATTTTCATCCTCAGTAATACTAACTGCCATTACTTTTTCTACGTTTTGATTTGTGATATATAATCCTTGATCATTAAGCAGTAAAGCACTTCCTGTTTTACCAATGGTAAGATTATTAATCATATCCTGAATTGCAGTTATCTCAATATCGACCGTGATTACTCCGATAAAGGTATCCTCTTTATCATAGATTGGAACGGAGCAGGAGGACATCGTAGTAGCTAAGGTTTCATCATAATATAGCGGAGTAAATACTGGTTCTTTCGAACCTCCCATCGCATTTTTATACCAATCATACGAAAAATAATCATACTCTTTATTGCTGTAATCATAAGTTGTAACTGATTTATCCCCTTCTTTATAAATATAGGGGCCTACATATTCCTGATTCTTGTCATAAACATATGGTTCAAACCAAATTCCACTGCCAAGTGCTAAATCACTTTCAAATATCACTTTGCCAAGCATGAATTCATACTGTTCCAAGGATGTGGTCGTATAGGTTGCTCCAACATTTTTTGCTATTTGTGATGCAATTACCGAAATTTTGTTCGTACTTAACAAAATGTTGTTTATTTGTGCATCTAAAGATGCATCCATATTCTGCTGTATCTGATTTTTAATAATAGTTTTACTGCTGTTATAACTGACCAGAGATAATATCACCATAGCTAATATACTTACGGATAATAGAATTACGAGCATTCTTGTTCCTATTTTTTTGAATTTCATTCTTTTATTCCTCCTATGTGCTTATGAATAGTTGCTCAGCATATATCACTTTCATAGCTGTACTTTACTTCTACTTCGAAATAATGTAATTAAAATTGATTAGTTTTCCGAATTGCTTCAATTATTCGATTTTAATCATGATATTGTGCTTGAGATGTCAGTTTATTACATTATTTTACTGAGCATTTTATATATTTGCTACTCTTGTTTAATTATAAGACTATTTTATCATTAATTATATATTTTTTCTACCTATTTCCATCATATTTCTTACCAATTTACTTTCAATTATTCACCCATTTCTTATCTTTTTTCTAAAAGCTTGATTTTCAGCTCTATCTTTCAATAATATCGTCTTTTATCTCTATAGCATATGCAAAGATAGCTTTTCTGATCGAGTAGGAGGTAGGTAATTAATTTACCTACCGACCTCTCACACCACCGTGCGTACCGTTCGGTACACGGCGGTTCCTTAGTTTACACAGACTTGTGTATAATAATTAGAAAAATTCAAGTATCCTAGGTCAGTCAATGTTTGGTTATCTAGGCTATGCTTTAAGATTGGGCTGTTGGATATTCTCCAATAGCCTTTTCTTGTATTCGCAAATTCCCACGCTTTCCCTTCATTAATACCGTAGTGTTTTAGTTCTTTAAACTTCGTTCGGATTTTCTTCCATTGTTTCCAGTAAACCATACGGATTCGTCTCCTCATCCATTCGTCCACTCCTTTCAGTAAACTCTTCATGTCTGCTATCCGAAAATAATTAATCCATCCTTTGATGTATCTCTCCATTTTCTTTACTCTAAACTCATTTCCCCATCCATTACTTCTTGATGTATAAGCCTTAATCGTGGCTTTCATCTTATTTATCGCTTTGGGATGTATTCTTAGTCTCATTCCATCTTTATTCTTATAGAATGAAAACCCTAGAAATTTCACTCTTCCCACATAGGCTACCGTAGTTTTCTTACGGTTAACCTTTAGGAATAGTTTCTCTTCGATAAAAGGCAAAATATTAGTAAGTGTCCGATATGCACTCCTTTTGCTCTTGCAAAAGATTATCATGTCATCTGCATACCTTACAAATCTATGCCCTCTTCTTTCTAGTTCATGGTCTAGTTCATTTAACATGATGTTACTAAGAAGTGGACTCAATGGTCCACCTTGTGGTACGCCGACGCCCGTTTCCTTAAATGTGTTGTGTTCTACTACTCCAGCTCTTAAGTATTTATGGATGAGTGAAATTACTCTACCATCTTTTATAGTTCTAGATAATATCTCAATTAGTTTACTCTGATTTACTGTATCAAAGAACTTTTCTAAATCCATATCTATTACATACTTATATCCTTGGTCTGCATACTCCACACATTTCTTCATGGCATCGTGTGCACTGCGCTTTGGTCGAAACCCATAGCTGCTATCCGAGAATTGCTTCTCAAAGATAGGTGATAGAACCCCAGCTATTGCTTGTTGTATTACCCTATCCACTACAGTAGGTATTCCTAGATTTCTTGTTTTCCCATTATCTTTGGGTATTTCTACCCTTCTTACGGGATTCGGATGATATTTTCCATCCTTGATTAATTGGATTAGTTGCTTTTGGTTTTCTTTAAGATATGGTAGAAGTTCATCCACTCCCATCTTATCAATACCGCCTGCTCCTTTATTAGATTTCACTTTCTTAAATGCAAGGTTCATGTTGTCTTTATCTAATATTTGCTCCAATAATCGTTGTCCGCTAACGAACAATTCCGTCGACATGTCTGTGTTGATGACGTTGTTTTCAGTTATCCTTGAAGAAGCATACGCTTCTGCATACTCTTTCCGTTCCGCGGATACCATTTGCAGACAGCTTTCTAAAGCCTCGTTAGAAGCCTCATGAAGTTTTCTGTATTTAATTTCTCTTATGGTAACATTCATTTACTCTCATCTCCTAAAGTTCAGTCCTTCCCAACTGATGTCGACATCACTTGGTACTATGACCTCGGCTGACTTCTCACGATAAATCTTATTTCAACCATGCTTCATACATTTCGTTTCCACACGTCCGTGAGATCTCCCCAGGTAAGAACGCAATCTTTCCTTCCATATATCTGCCACATTTACACCATAGACTTCCGAGTAGTTTAGGGCTTTGGTTTGTGAGGCAACCTTACCCAGTCTATATATGCCTAATATGATTTCTGTTCGTCAGACCAGAAGTTTGCCTCCAGCTTCCTTCAGATTCCCCGTCACCGAGGACACCTTTGCTCTTGGCTATGTGCTTGGCACTACTAACCCGCACTCGGGACTTACACCCGTTAGATTGCGCCCATGCTGGGCGCACCCCAAAAAAATCCCCTGATTTTAAAAATCAGGGGATTTTATGAATTATGATTTGAATTGTCTATTATTATACCGTACTAAGATCCCATGGTTCATAAATCTTAGGGACATCATTGATCAAGCGCTTCGTATAGTCAGCTTTGGAGTTGAGAATAACCTCGTCCGCGGTACCTTTTTCAACAAAATTGCCATGTTCCATGATGTATACGGTATCCGAAATATAGTATGCAAGACCAATATCATGTGTAATAAATATAATCGTCATACCAATTTCATTACGTAAATTCATCAGCATATCAAGAATTGTTGCACGTGAGCATGCATCAATCATGGAGGTTGGTTCATCTGCTATCAAGATTTTCGGCTTAAGCAAAAAGATTCTTGCAATCATTAAGCGTTGCATCTGACCTCCGGAAAGCTCAAAAGGATATTTGTTTGTAAGCTCTTCATATTTAAGATTAACAAAACAACATGCCTCGGTCATCATCTCAATTTTCTTTTTCATAGGCAGATACTTACCACCGCGCATACTGATGCAGTCAAGCAATACGGTATCTATTTTAGAAAATACATTATAGGAAGAAAAGGGATCTTGAAAGATAGCCTGAATATCCTTCCAATAATCTTTTTTCTTTTTACGTGTACTAATATCACGTACTTTTCCTTGAATGGATATTTGTCCTTCGGTCACACTAATCAGACCAAGTAACATCTTTGCCAGCGTCGTCTTACCACTACCGGATTCACCAACAATGGAAACTAGCTCACCTTCATAAAACTCAAAGTCAACATTATTGACTGCAACCGTTTTCTTATTTCCGAGACCGAATACCTTTGTGACACCCGTTCCGCTCAAACACAAAGCTCTTGGTTTTGTATCACTCATGTGCATATTCCTCCCTCAATTTCGCGGTATCCATAATACACCGATAGCTTCGTCCATCTCCAGCGTCTCTGATTCCAACCGAGTTTACCTTGCATTCGCTGATTGCATACTTACATCTTGCAGCAAATCGACAGCCTGCCGGTGGTTTTTTAAGGTTAGGAGGTGTTCCACCAATCGCCGCCAATTTAACTCCACGAGTACCTGCCTCAGGTACGATAATCGAGCCCATCAGGCCTCTGGTATAAGGGTGAATCGAGTCAAACACCATTTCTTTTGCAGTGCCCTTTTCCACAATTTGGCCTGCATACATAATCATGATGTCATCTGTTACATTATAGAGAAGTGGCAGCTCATGTGTAATGAATATCATCGATTTGATAAATCCTTTATCCATCAGATTCTTAAGCATTTTAATTACCATCTTCTGGCTTGTAACATCGAGTGCGCTCGATGGTTCATCAGCAATCAATACTTTAGGAGAAAGAATCGTTGAAATAGCAATTACTGTTCTCTGCTTCATTCCGCCTGACAGTTCTACCGAGTGACGGTCTAGTACGCTTGGAGGAAGGTTTAGTTCGTCAAAACGCTTGACTGCCATCTCTCTGATCAGTTTTTTGGGTACTTTTGGGTCATGTGCATGAATTACATCCTCAATCAGGTCGATGATCTTCTGCGTTGGATTGAGTGCATTCATTGCTGCTTGAGGAATATATGCAATCTCATTACCTAAAATTGTTTTTCGAATATCATCCGGTTTCATTTGTGTTATATTCTTACCATCAATAATGATATCCCCACTTGTATAGTGCAGAGGTGGAAAATAGTAACCCATCAGACTAAGCGCAAGTGTTGATTTACCACAGCCGGATTCACCTGCAATACCAATCGACTTGCCTTCCTCGATCGATAGAGATACAGAATCAACTGCATACACATCTTCTCTGAATCTGGTGATATATTTCGTTGTGAGGTTTCTAACCTCCAGAATTGTCTTTCCCATGTCTGTCCTCCTAATCTCTCAAAGTTGGGTTGAATACCTGATCTAGACCTGTATTCATTAAATTCAACGAGAATGATATTAGTGCAATCGTAAGTAGAACAGGGAAATATGCCCACCAAGAACCATTAAGATGTGCGGAATACAACATTGCCCAATTCATCATCAGACCAAGTGTTGGTATCTCGGTTGTCTTTGGTCCAAGGCCTAGCATAGATAACTGTGCTTCAGCGAGAATTGCAGAAGATATCTGTAAAATGAATGCCATTACAACATAAGACGCAATATATGGCAAAATATCGGTAGAGATAATTCTCACCAAACTGTGTCCCGAAAGTTTACTTAAATTTACATGATCACGGTTACGTAATGAAATAACTTGAGAACGAACCGATCTTGTAGTCCAAACCCAAGAGGTCATACCAATTACGATAGCAACCGTAGAGGCACCTCTCTGATCTTGTCCGATACTATATGAAATCAGGATCAATAGGACAAAAGAAGGAATAACGGTAAAAATATTCGTAATGAACATAATGATATCATCCGTAATTCCACCAATATAACCTGCCAGTAACCCTAGAGTTAACCCAATTAATGTAGCAATTGAACCTGCAATCAGACCAACCTTAAGTGATGTTCCTGCTGCAGAAACAAGTTCTTTCAATGTATCTCGGCCAAAATTATCCGTACCAAGTGGAAGAACCTTAACATTTGCTACATCGTTGATGTTCACATAATCGGTGTCTGTAATTACTGTGGATTTTTCAAGTGCTCCTGTTTCTGTATTTTCATCTGCTATTATGATTTCATTCGTATTTAAAGCATCTTTAAGATTTGCATCGAGACGTTTGTAATAATTTCGCAAGGCTTTGGTCATACCCTTCGGTTTCGCTGTTTCATCGTAGTTATCCCACCATTGATTTAATAAACCTTCCGTATCTTCAAGGTCGATATCTTCCACGGGTATACCAACAGCGACCAGCCATTCCATCATCGATATTCTGTCTTCATCGCTTAACTTTCCGTCGATACGATTATCTTCAGCAGCTGGGAGTTTCAATATATTCTTTTCTGTATTGATGCTGTCAAAGACGGACACATAGGTGCCCGGCTTAAAGAAAGTGCCATTCCCGATCATTTCTAATGGATTACCTGGATTAATTAATGGATAAATCATTAGAGTTGATAAAATCATCATAAAAATTATAAAGCCTACCACAAACTTGGGAGAATGGAACACCTGACGTATTGTATTTTTCATCTTCTGCTCCTCCCTTACTCAAACTGTGCCGCTTTGACTCGCGGATCAATGAAGCCATAAATAATATCAATGGCAAAGGTTGCAACTAATACCATAAGCGTAATAATAAGCGTCGTTGCGGAAAGGAGAGGATAATCCGACGTCGTAATTGCCTGAAGCATGGTTGTACCAAGTCCTGGGTAGCTGAAGACAATCTCTGCCACCAGTGCACCACCTACCATGGTACCGATTGACAATGCAAGACCTGTGATCTGTGGCAGCATCGCATTACGGAACACATACCCAACAATTTTGCTATCCTTGATTCCGAGGAAACGACTATATTTGACGTAATCTGCATTTAATTCATAGATTGCCATAGAACGCATACCGATTGCCTGACCACCGATAGAAGTAATGACAATCGACCAAAATGGCAACTGATAATGCGCAATTACCGATTTTACAAAATTCCAACTATAATTTGGTATCAAATCATATCCATACCCACCTGAAATGGGTGCTACTTTAAGATTGATAGCAAAAACCACAAGCAAAATAACAGCTAAGCCAAAGGCAGGAATACTACTTGCAAATAAGCTTAAAGGCATCAATACCTTATCAAATCCCTTTCGAACATAGGCTGCTAACGCACCAAGTACATTACCAAGAAGCCACCCTACAATAATTGCCGGGAACTGCAAACAAACCGTCCACAAAATTGCGGAAGATATAATATCGGAGACCTGACGTGGATATTGGCTAAAGGAAAGTCCAAAATCTCCGGAAAGTGCATTTTTAAAATAAGTAAAAAACTGAACATACATCGGTTTATTTGTACCGAATTGTTCTGCATAAGCCTCATAAATCTGTTTTACTGCAGATGCGTCAGACATACCCTGTGCTGATTTTGAAGTGATACCCGCTACGGGATCTCCTGGCATTAATCTTGGAAGTATAAAATTGAGCAAGACTGCAATGATAAACGTAATTAGAAACCATACGATCTTCTTCGTAAAATATTTGCGATAGCCTTTCATCGATTACCTCCATTAATTATGACATTTCTTATTCTGGTATTTAAAAAGCAACCATGTTCCAAGGGTTCCCGAAACATGGCTGCCTCTTAGTATTCAGGTATTATTACAAAATTACTATTTAACTAATTCAACTTGATACATACCGGCAATACCATAACCATCTGTTAAAATCAATGGAGGGATGTTGTTTCCATCACCTTGTTCAGGATAATTGGTCCATACTGATTCATTAACTGCATGGAACATATTAGGTCTGTACATAAGTGAGAAGGAAGGTACATCTGTTAAGTAGATCTCAACACATTCGGTATAATATGCTTTTAATTTAGCAGCATCTGTCTCGGATGGAATTAATGCAATTAACTCATCAAGACGTTTATTGCTGTAATGACCCCAGTTACCGGACCAGTTTCCTTCTACACCGTTATACTCTGAACTCATCAGCATACGAATACGTCCCCAAGGCTGAGCTGGTGTTGCACTGTCTGTCCACATCATGAAGATATCATAATCGCTCTGTGATGCAGCTGTTACTACTGTCTGATATACGGACCATTCAGGATATTCAGTTGTAATTTCGATTCCAATTTTTTCTCCAGCAGCAGCTACGATTTCCATAGCTGCCATCCAGTCTGTCCAACCATTAGGTGCGCATGCATTGAAGGAAAGCTTAGTTCCGTCAAGTTCACGGATACCATCGCCATCAGTATCAACGATTTTAGCATCATCTAATAATTTATTGGCATCATCGATTTGACTGCCTACCCATTGAAGACTCTTAACTGCATCGTGATCAAATGAAGCTTGCTCACCATCAGTAGGATTCATACAAGAACGAGGAACATCAGCAAATGTAGGTGATTGACCTGTCATAGCATTTGCATTGATAGCATCGTAATCAACTGCCATAGCAATTGCCTTACGTACAGCAACATTATCAAGTCCAGGTACAGAAAGGTTATACCATGCAGTTGGCATATTAACGCAAACGCCGTAAGGAGCTTCATCAATATAAGTAGAGATTGGAAGACCATCTTCTAACCAAAGGTTCTGGATGTCAGGAATAAATTGCTGGCAGACATCAACTTCACCAGCTTTAAAAGCTACTTCGCCGGCAGCATTGTCAGCATATATTGTATGGCATAAATACTTCGGTGCAGCGAGTTTTCCCCACATAGACGCATCTTGTCCCCAGTAATTATCATCACGAACAAGTACAACTTTTTGATCGTCTGCATAATATTTGGTGTAAGGACCAGACCAAACAACATCTTCTCCAAGATCTTTTTTGATTTCAGCAGCATCGTTATTGCAACGAGCTTCTACTGCCTGGATCCATGCTTTTTGTAATACATAAGTCTGACCAAGATAAGAAATTACGATCAGTGGGTTGATAGCTTTTCCGTCTTCTGTAAGTTTCGCTTTGATCAGTACTGTAGAAGCATCAACAGCGGTTACTGATTCAATATAAGGAGTAAGCTGTGATCCCTGAGCATTAGCGATCTTTACATCAGTATCAAAAGTGTAAGCAACATCATCAGCGGTAACAGGTGTTCCGTCACTCCATTTTGCTGTGCTTTTAATTTTAACTGTCATTTCAGTCATAGCGTCATTCCAAACATAAGCGCCATCTGCAAGCAGAGGAGCCATTGACCCATCGAGCATATTATACATATATAATGTCTCGAACATAGGTGTACGTGAACCGCCAGCTGCCTGTGTAATAGCAAGTGCGTTGTTCATATCATCTGAAAGTGGGTTCCAGCCGTTTACTGCGCCCCATTGCAGACCTGCATAATAAAGTGTTTCATTTCTTGGAAGCTCCCCTTCAACAGTAGTTTCTACTGCAGCAGCCGTTGGTGCTGCTTCTTCAACTACAGCCTCGGTTGGTGCCACTGTTGGTTCAGTCTCTGTAGTTGTGTCTTTGGACTTACAGGCCGATAGAGAACCTAAAACCAAAATCAACGACAAAGAAAGTGCTACTACTTTCATTGATCCCTTTTTCATAATATTTCCTCCTGATTTTTTTTATCGTAAATAACCTTATACGGTTAATAACGACCCCTCATTTCTCCTCTCAGTAAGCTACTGTCTCACAGATGTGACGGTATTACTTTCTGAGTTATGCACGCACCATCAAGGCTGAACTTTGATTTCCCCAGTGTGTACATCGTGCATACATTACTATTGACTCCATACTATTATTGAAGTCCATGATTTCGAAATTACCTACCTGCTTTCTCAAGCCCTTCGGTCTATCGCTAACCATGATATTTTGCTACAGTTCGACAGATTACAAAACTTCTCCCTTAGTAAATTTTATCTGTAACTTTTGTCTTAATAAATACATTATAATAGTTTTGAAAAAATAAACTACAATTTTTTGAATAAAAATGTTTTTTGTACATATTTCGGCAAAAATAGTTTTATTTTTGTGCATATTGCACAATTAGCTTAAATAGGTTTTCATTTTGCTTTGTATTTCTAAAGCGCCCTGTTTTCAATGCTTTCAACCAATTATTTTCAGAATAATATCATAGCTCCAATGATTTTTCCATTTTCTAACATTCGACACAATGATCTAATTTCAAATTCCTACAATTGAATCGTTTTTATTTGCCTTGTTTTATATAAATTATTTATTAGGATTATTCCGATTCTATTATTTTTCTGAAGTGATTTTTCAATTATTTCCACTATGTCAGCTGAATTCAATGGCATATTATGTAAAAAGAGACAGCAATTACTGAGTTAAATCAATAATTGCTGCCTCTTATAAGGATAGGTTTCTAATCTTGTTTCGTTATGCTTTGTAAAATGGCAATGTTTGTCTGCGCAATCTCTGCACCATTTTTGTACTCAATATCATTGCTTATTTCAAAAGCCTGCTTGTAGAGAAATAATGCTTCCGATACTTCGCCTCTCTTCGCATATGTCTTCCCCATGCTTAGTAATATTCCAATGGAAGTCTTCTGGTTTCCTTCATATTCCTGAACAGAAAGTGCTTTTTTATAATACTGAAGCGCTTCCTCAAATTTCCCCTGCTCGAAGAATATATTGCCGATATGATGCAGCGCTTCTCTCTGACCTTGCTTATATTCACAGTCCACGCATACTTTTACTGCTTGATTAAAATAATCAAGGGCATGCTCAAACTCCTGATTTTTCACATAGAGTGATCCTAAATTATTCAGCTGGATCACCTGACCTATCCTATAATTTGTTTCCCTATAAATATTAATTGCTTCCAAATAACATTTTAGGGCTTCCTCAAAATTACTGCTGTCAGAATAGATACTGCCGATAATTCCAATCGCATTCGCCTGTCCCTGTTTATAGTTAATCTGCTTATGAAGTTCAATTGCCTGGTTACAGTAAATCAGTGCTTTATCCAAGTCACCTTTTGACCGATAAGTTGATCCCAGATTAATCAATTGGTTGGCCTCTCCCTGCACCCCGCCAATTTCATGATTGATTGCTACTGCTTTTGTGAAAAAGTTAATAGCTTCATCATAATTTTCTCTTGAACTGTAGATATATCCAATATTAGCTAAAGTGTTGGCTTCTCCCTGTCTGTTTCCATTTTCGCGATTCATATGAAGAGTTTCCATTTGATATTTCAATTCTTCGTTTTGTTTCACGCTTCGATATTTTTCAATAACTTCAGGATCCAATTCACTTATTTTATCGATAATCTGATCAACAATTGATCTGTTTCTGTTGCTCATGTCTATATGTTGAATTAATTCCTTCAATTTCTTCGGTTCATTATACCGTGTGGATTTGATGGCATTAAACAGTAAATCTGCACGGCCGATGAGAATCTCTCTTTGAGAATCCTTTGTCGCAGAACCCAGTTTATTATATAAAAACATAGCAAGCTCATAATGGTTATTAAATTCTTTACCCACCTGGCTAACTCTGTTTTTAACTGCTTTCTGCAACCTTTCCAGCGCAATTTCACCAGCAAGCACAAGTCCGTTAAGCTCATCTAGGATTTGATCCTCTTCATAAGAAAGTTCCCCGCTGAAAGGTTTATATAACAAATCATGCTCTACTTCAGACCATGCATGCATGAGTACCGAGGCAACCTGAATTTCAATCATCGTATCGGAATATTTCTTGGCTGCCTCCGGTAAATCCTTTTCTTTCATGTAAACACGATAATGCATGGCTCCATAACCAGAAAAACGCTTTTTATATTCGCCTTCTTCTTCTTTTTCAACGGGTAATGGTTCAGGAAAAACTTTGCAGGTTTTTAACTGAAAGGCCGATTCGATAAATTGCCCTACTTTATAAGCATCTCCAGGGAAATAGAGTGCAATACGTACTCCTGATAAGTCCGCAATATCTTTGCTGATTTCATCAAAGGAAGTATAATTTTTACTTAAGCATCTTTTCTCTAATTTATTTCTCAGTCTCTCCGGCTTTTTTGCGCGACTTGTTACGATTGTTCTAATACCCATCTGTTCCATATTGGTTTCACATATCTGCGCACATATTCTAGCCGCTTCTCTGTAAAAATCAAGTTTCGAAATATAATACTCCATAAATTCATTGATAACAGACATTGGATTCTTCCCTTTCTTTGTCATGCACGCCTGCAGGCTTATTACCAGGATATTGTCCACGACTTTTATTCTTACATTTCAGAGAGTCTAGAATCACAGCAGTTTGGACTGTCTTATCGCTCTTCTCTAAAATATGCTTCTCCCAAACTCGCCGGCGGCTGATTCTCCACCTGGTTTCGCTTGCTTGTAATAACCAGTACAATGATGGTCACTACATAAGGTAGCATTTTACAAAGTTCCTGTGTTGCTCTTGTCAGTCCAGGCATATAGATATAGAGAATATATAATCCACCAAACAGGAAGGATCCCCAGATTGCATTCAGCGGATTCCATAATGCAAGAATTACTAATGCAATTGCAAGCCATCCTCTGTCTCCAAACCCGTTATTTGTCCAAGTTCCTCCAAGGTATTCCATAACAAAGTATAATCCGCCGAGTCCAGAAATTGCTGCACCGGATACGGTTGCCATATATTTGTATTTCGATACGCTGATACCGGCTGCATCTGCAGTTGCTGGGTTTTCACCGACAGCACGAAGATTGAGGCCTTTTCTCGTCTTTTTCAAGAAGAAAGTCAGTGCAATTGATATCACGATGGAAAAGTAAGTTAAAAACCCATAAGAAAATAACAAATCACCAACAATCGGTATCTGAGATAATCCCGGTATTGTCTGTCGATATACATCTGCAGTTGTAGCTACGGAGATTTGGCCAACACCACCTGCTAATTTAGAGATGGAACCACCGAAGAAATTACCAAAGCCTACACCAAACGTTGTCAGAGATAAACCAACTACATTTTGGTTTACACGAAGCGTGATGGTTAGAAAGCTATACAGAAGGCCTCCAAGTGCCGCTACACAAATTGCTGATAATAAAGAAATGAAAAATCCGATCAGTCCATTTGGGTTAGTCGTTGAGTTCTCATAAAAGAATGCACCCATGAGTCCTGCAATACCGACCATATACATGATGCCTGGAATTCCCAAGTTCAGATTTCCTGATTTTTCCGTAATTATTTCACCGGAAGCACCGTAAAGAATACCGATTCCCTGTCCAATTGCTTTCTGGATAAATGTTAAAATCAATTCCATATTACTGCACCTCCTTCTCTTTTTTGCGGAATTCCAATTGATAGTTGATGAAGAATTCACATCCGATCAGGAAGAATAATATGATTCCTGTTATGATGTCCGATGCATTTGCATTTAGTCCAAACTGAGAAGCAATCTGAATGGATCCCTGTTGCATAAATACAAGGAATACCGATACAATTATCATGATGAATGGATTAAATTTCGACATCCAGGAAACGATGATTGCTGTAAAGCCTCTTCCTCCAGCCGTACTAGTGGAAATTGTATGGCTTGCGCCGCTTACAATAATACATCCTGCGATACCACAGATAGCTCCGGATATCATCATGGTTCGAATTATTACTTTCTTGACATTGATTCCTGCATATCTTGCAGTATGCTGGCTTTCACCTACTACAGATATTTCATATCCCTGTTTGCTATATTTCATATAGATATACATACCGATTGTTATTGCTAATACAACAATAATATTCAAGCCGTATTGAGCTCCGAATATTTTAACGAACCAGCCATGACGTGTTGCTGAATTAATAATTCCTACGGTATTCGATCCGGAGGGATTCTCCCAGAATACGATACAGAAGGTAACAATCTGCATTGCTACATAATTGAGCATCAGTGTAAATAAAGTTTCATTCGTATTATAGTAAGCCTTAAAAATTGCTGGGAGCAGTCCCCATATCATTCCTGCAAGAGCACTTGCTGCAAATATGACAACAAGAAGTAACCAATTCGGCATTACGTCTCCAAAATACAACATAACCGCTGCCGTTGCAGCACCGCCCATCAGTATCTGGCCTTCTGCACCGATATTCCAGAATTTCATCTTAAATGCAGGTGTTAAACCAACTGCAATGATAAGTAAGGTAAGTGAATCACGAATTGTTACCCACAAACGTCGATTCGTTCCAATTGCTCCATCAATAATTCCAATATATATTTTAACTGGGTTCTGTTTGGTAATTGCCACAATAACAAGTGCACATACAACTAGTGAAAGTAATACAGCTATGAGGCGGATGCTCATTGCTTTTCCCTTAGAAATGGTATCCCTTTTCAGGATACGGACAAACGGTTCCTTGTTTGCTACTACAGACTCCTTACTCATGCGCATGTGTCTCCTTTCGTGAACTAGTCATCATAAGTCCAAGTTCCTCTTTTGTTGTTGTTCTTGCCTCAACAATTCCTGCAACTTTGCCGCTGTTCAGTACAAGAATTCGATCACACAGTTCAAGCAAAACATCCAGATCCTCGCCAACACAGATTACTGCTACTCCATTTTGCTTCTGCGTATTTAAGAGGTTATATATGGTATAAGAGGAATTGATATCCAGTCCACGAACCGGATAAGCTACCATCAGAACAGTAGGGCAGGAAGCTATCTCACGTCCAACCAGAACCTTCTGTACATTTCCACCGGATAATCTTCGCACCGGAGTCTCCACGCCTGGAGTTGATACATCTAACTTACATACGATGTCAAGTGCCATATCTCTTGGTTTCTTACGGTCTGCAAAGAAATTCTTGCCGATATTATAGCTTCGGATCATCATATTATCGGTCAAATCCATCGATCCGACAAGTCCCATTCCAAGTCTGTCTTCTGGAACAAAAGCAAGATGTATATTAAGGTCCCTGATTTCCGTTACCTTCATTCCTGATATCTTCTCCATCTTCCCTTCTGGAGGATAGTAAAAAATTTCACCGCTTTCTATTCTTTGGAGTCCTGCAATAGATTCCAGCAATTCCTTCTGACCACATCCTGATATTCCTGCTACACCGAGGATTTCACCGCTGTAGGCCGTAAAGGAAGCTTGTTTCAACACTTCTTGACCTTCTTTGTTGGTGCAGGTAATCTCTTTCATCTCAATTCGTTTCTCTTGATTTACCGGAGCAGTACGGTCAATATCCAGACTTATCTTTTGCCCTACCATCATCTCAGTTAAAGAAGATGCAGTAGCTTCAGACGTATTAACTGTACCGATGTATTTACCTTTACGCAGAACTGCTACACGGTCTGACAGTTCAAGTACTTCATTTAGCTTATGTGTAATAATAATAATGGATTTTCCTGCCTTACGCATATTACGGAGGACATCGAAGAGTTTCTCTATCTCCTGTGGAGTCAAAACAGCAGTAGGTTCATCCAGAATCAGAATTTCAGCACCACGATACAGAACTTTGACAATTTCAACTGTTTGTTTCTGTGACACTGACATCTCATATATCTTTTGTTCGGGACTTAATTCAAATCCATATTGGCTGGTTAGCTTATTCACATCAGCAATTACTTCGTTCATTTTCAATTTATTTTTGCCAGGCAGACCTAAAATAATGTTCTCAGCTGCAGTTAATATATTGATCAGCTTAAAATGTTGATGAATCATTCCAATTCCAAGTGCAAAAGAGTCTTTGGGCGAACGGATGGTTACTTCTTTTCCATTTACAAAAATCTCTCCTTCATCAGGAAAATAGATTCCCGACAGGATATTCATAAGTGTTGTTTTTCCGCTTCCATTTTCTCCAAGAATAGCAAGGATTTCTCCTTTCCTAAGTGAAAGATTTACATTATCATTTGCAACGACTTCACCAAAGCGCTTACTGACATTCTTCAATTCAATTGCGTTCTTATGTTCCACAGAAAGTCCTCCTTAAACGTACTATAGCGGGACCGCATGTATTAATAATGCGCAGTCCCGCATAAGATATTCACTTACTTTTTTGTTCTTTTAGATTTTAACTAGCCACTACCCGAGAATAATTTTTCAAAAAATTATTCTCCAAGAACTTTTTTGCTCTTTAAAAAAGTTCTTTATTCAGTTAATTCTGTAATTCCATCGATTCTTAAATCGAAAGAAGGTGCAGAGATTAATTCTGATTCATGGAAATATCCGTCGCTTACACGATCAGCATAGGCAGCATAATCTGCATTTGATGCGATCAAATCTTCGATTGTAGAACCACCAACGGTAAAGGTAGTAGTATCAAATACATGTAAAGAACCATCTTTAATTGCAGCTTCAACTTCTGCAACTTTATCTGCAGTACCTTCTGCACATACAGCTGTATTCAGTTGTGAGATAGCAACTGCACCATCTGCATAACCTTGGCACCAGTCAGTATCGATTGCTGTACCATCAATTACGCTCTTTACTGCATAAGTGTAATATGGACCCCAATTGATGGTTGCTGATGTTAATGCAACTGCTGGAGCTACTGAAGTCATATCAACATTATATCCAACGCAAGGTACATTAGCTGCTTCACAAGCGGTAGGTCCACCGGTTGTATCTGCATGCTGGCTGATTAATACACAACCGTCAGCAATCAAAGAAGTTGCTACTTCATTCTCGCCAGCCATATCAGCCCAGCTATTTGTATACTGTACTTCCATTGTTACGGTTGGGCATACACTCTTAACTCCAAGGTAGAAAGAGGTATAACCAGATACTACTTCCGCATATGGATATGCGCCAATATAACCGATTTTTGTTTGATCTGCTGTAATTGTACCATCTGCTATCATAGCGTTTAATTTCAAGCCAGCTACAACACCTGATACATAACGGGATTCATATACTGCTGTAAAATAGTTATGCATATTAGTAAGACCTGAGGTAGCTGCCTGATATCCTGTTGCATGACAGAATTGAATTTCTGGATATTCTGTTGCTGCCTGCATCATGTAATCTTCAAAACCAAAGCTGTTACCAAAAATAATGGTACATCCCTGCTCTGCTAAATCTACTGCTGCATCGTAACAAGACTCATCTTCTGCGATATTAGTTTTCTCAACAACCTGCTCAGCAGTTAAACCAAGATCTACGATCATCTGTTTAATACCTGCCATATGTGCTGCGGTATATCCTTCGTTCTCATCACCAACATAGATTACACCAACTTTAACTGCGGATGCAGTAGCTGCTGGAGCTTCTGTTGCTGCTGCGTCCGCTGCCTCTGTAGCTGCGGGTGCCTCTGTTACTGTGTCTTTCGTTGTGTCAGTCTTATCTGTGGAAGATCCGCAACCAGTTACGAGTCCAACCGTCATGACAAGAACCATCAATAAACCTAATGTCTTTTTCATAATTTAATTCCTCCTGTTATTTTTTTAATAGCGTCTTGATAATTTAAAGATTGCTATCTAACATTATGCAGTTATGCATATTGTGTTTCCCTCACTAGAATATTGTAACTTATTTCATAAATACATACAAGTATTTATGTGCGTTATTTTTATTTCTTTTACATCTTTATTACATTATTATAGATTGGCTAATCAATATAATCGCACATATTTTACCATATAAATACTATTTATGGATTTAAATCATATGCCTGTCTGATAAGGCATATCATCAAATATAAAAAAGAGCTGTACGTATTTTTCAATACATACAACTCCTTCGTTGCGACCATTTTCAATTAGTACTCAGTATAGCATTATTATGTTCGTTGTCAATATAATTCTGCTAATTAGCTGTTTCATTTTTATGTTTATTATTTCCATATATCGTTTATCTGCTTACTCTCTTTGTTTCATGATACTTGATTCCTTCATTTTCAACGTAAATGGAATTTCGATTGCCGTTAACACGACTAACAATAGCATTGGTATGGTTGCTGAACCGGTTGCACCGCTGACAGCTTCAAAAACTACTACGAATAATGCACCAGATATCTGTCCCATTAATAGAATCAGTCCAAAAGAAGTCCCCTCTTTCACCGGGTAGGCTACCTCAGCTCCGTGTTGGAACAGAATTGGAGCCACTCCCATAACGGTGAATCCTGCGATACCTGCTACAATTGCAATTGCAGTAAAGTCCGAGATATAGGTCATTCCGAGATAAAGTGGAACCAGAAGCGTAATCGCAATTACAAACAGTGGTGTTCTCCTGCGTATTTTATCGGAAAGAATCGGCAGCAGAACCGCTCCGATTACTCCCGCCACCACGAATACTGCACCAACAATACCAGCTTGATCCATCGTCATACCCCGAGGTTTTAGTATGTTCTCAATCAAGGTCAGCAGTGTGTTGAATATTCCCATAGAGATAAAAACTATTACTAATACATAGATAAAATTATGGTTCTTGAAGAGTTTTACCATAGATTTAATACTGATGTCTTCTTTCTCGGCTTCCGGACCGGAGGGCACGGCCGGACGTTCTTTGGTGAATAATATTGCTGCAAATGCACAGATGCAGGCAATCACTCCATAAACGCCGTAAACAGTAGGTATCCCGTAATTATCAGCCAATATCGGTGACAGTACCATCGCAACTACAAAACCAAGATACTGTGCCATCGTTAAAATACCCGAGGCAATGGCTCGTTCATAAACAGGGAACCAGTTAGCCGGCACTTTGGTAGAGATGTTAAGTAAAAAAGGCTGGCCAATCGCAATCACGAATTGAAAGATAATAACTGCAGAGAAATTATCTGCAAAGATAACCCTCAGTATCCCAAATACGGCAGTGATCAGTGCGCCGATGATTAGGGAAGGACGGTAACCATATTTATCGATTACCCATGATGCCGGCAAGGTGAAGAGAATATACATAATCATATAACTTGCAGAAAATAAAGATATTTCCATACTACCTACCTTGTAATAGCTGCCCGCCAGACTTGCAATCGGTGCGAGCGTCAGCCAAAACATCTCGGTACAAATAATGATTGGAACGATTGCGGCCAAAATGACCCAACGGTACTTATACACCTTATACTGCGTTTCCATTTGCCTTCTCCTTTAACGAGTTAAATTGATGCCGTGGAATTTTTCGCTTTCTTAGCATAACTTTTCGTATAGACCAGATGCATCAGCCAGCAATCAAATGGGCTGAGTGCTTTTCCTCCCCCAAAGAGCTGTGTTCCGATCTGTGCCAGGGCATCTTTTTCCATGACAAGGCAAACGGCATGCAGATCAGATTTAGTAGCTGCACAGCAAAGTGCGCCGCTGCCCGGTACCAGTACGCCAAGTCTCCCCTTCAATGATTTACAAACGGTATCCGGG
>JBASOB010000707.1:0-2182 GCA_049657865.1 Mobilitalea sp. | reverse complement strand
TTGCAATACCAACCATATTTTCAAAGGCTCGAGCACGTAGCTGTGATATGCGGTTTATCTCCATTGGGCAGGCGTTTGGTACTAATATAATTTCAGCGCCTTTTAGCATAAGAATTCTTGCACTTTCCGGAAACTCCCTGTCATAGCATATCAATGCACCAATTTTTACATTGCCCTGCTCTGTGTCTAAATCAGTAACATAAAAATCATCGCCTGCCGTTAATCTGCCTTCATCACCGAAATCACAGGTGTGTACCTTGGCATAAGTAAGTACTTTGTTACCAAAACGGTCAAACAAGCACAGCATGTTTCTTGGTAAGGGATCGTGCTGTTCAAGGAAGGTGATACCGATAGCCATAGCAAGCTCTTTTGCAAGTTGTCCAAAGGAATTGACGAATACACTATCTGATGAGATAGCACTTGTTTTCAGTTCAACGATATCTTCCGGAATATGATAGCCAACGCTCCACATTTCAGGAAACAAGACAATATCCGCTCCCATTTCTTTCGATTTTTTGCAATATAATAATCCCTTTTGCAGATTATCCTCTATCGTATCCTCTGGCATAATCTGCAATAAAGCTACTTTGAGATTCTTCATAGTACTCCCCCTTTCAAACACTATTTTCTTATAACAAGCAATAATACCATAATCATACTTAATTAGACTCTCTAATAAATCAGCGCTCCTGGTTTATAACTCTCAGGCAATTCTTCTTCACTTAAAAATTGAAAACTATCATCCCTCAATATCGCTAAAAATGCTCCATATGGAATACTTGGGAACTCACAGGCATAGTTACTAGCTCCGAACCACTTACCTTCTTTGCTGCTTAAGTTTAAATCCCTTGCAAATTTTGTATTGTTTGAGCAATCATGCACTGCTAAATCCCACTTTTCTTCCTCAGCAATTTTCATGAATTTCAGCGTTAATTCCCTGCTCCAAATCGGAGATAGATAGCCCAGTCTGGAAATATACATGTTTTCTCCATAATAATTATCAAGGTTGTTATCATTTAAATGTAATTCCGCACAATTGATAAAATCAAGTCCTGTCTCTAAGATTGCTTTCTTTTTCTTAAAGAAATCCTCAAAAAATTCGGGGGTCATTGGAGTTTCAATCCCTACAGCTTCAATATATTTTTTTGCTATTTTTATATTTTCAATAACAGTGTCTGCGCATTCAGACGCGCCTAGGTTGAAGCGTATCTCATTAAGACCAGCTTCACTTAATGCTTTCAAGGTTTCTTCCGTCGCTAAAGTACCATTCGTATATAGATGTTGATAAATCCCCGCATCTCTAAATTTCTTTATGATAGAATAGTATTTTTCAATTTCCATGAAGGGCTCTAAATAAACGTAGGAAACGCCCGTAGGTTTCTGGTGGATGGAAAGCAGCAAATCAATATCCTTCTCATAAAATTTAGTACCTCCAATCTCCCACATTCCTTCACCAACCGGAGGAATATCTTCTAATTCTCCATAATTGTAACAGAACTTACACTCTAAGTTGCATTTGTTTGTTTTCCTGATTGCGCACAAACCAGTACCTAACAGACAGGAACGACATCCTTTGGAGAATTTACCTTCATCACCTACAAAAATAGTCCTATTTTTAATTGTTTTCAAATTCTTAATTTCTGAAATTAATTTATCATTTCTATAATCGATTACTGCCTCGATTTGTGCAAAGGTAGCATAAATAATTTCTTCTTGCTTCGCCATAACTTCTTCCTCTTCCGGCAAAATCGAAAAAAATTCAAACCATGTCAACGCATCTTTCTTTGAAATCTTCATAATGTATCCTCCTGGTATCATTAAATCGTTTATCAGCATACTTTCATTTAAATAGAATTTATTTTATCTGATACAATCCGCTCATAATAAGTATTTTTCTACTTAATTGTAATAATTAAATTTCATCCGGTTATTACTTTTTCATCTACTCTGAAATATCCGCACCTTATTCATTATAATATTCTAAAGAATGATTATACCCCTTTTCCCTTCAAACAGCAAACCAACAGACCGGCAAAGAGATGAAATGTCACTCTTTGCCAGTCTGCTAGTTTGATTAAAATTATTTTACCGAGATATTGCAGCCAAATCCATGGTCTATTGACCCTCTTGGTTTGCAGCATTACTTAAAGCTATTTCCACTGCTTTTAAGAACCCGTTGCTG
>JBASOB010000706.1:0-6303 GCA_049657865.1 Mobilitalea sp. | reverse complement strand
GATTTTATACTGCGTGGAATTGCTTATTTTTTATTAAAATTGAAGCAAGAAGAGGAGGAAAGATAGATGTATATGTATCCTGACAACCTGAAAGCCAAAGCAACTTTGTGGCTTTGGGGATTAAGAGATATCGGAATGATTGGTGTGGGTTTACTTATTTCTGTTTTTGCATTTTCACAACTTGGGATAATGGTTCCTATTGTGGTAACAGCAGTTTATGCTTTTTTATCAATCCGATTTGAAGACATTAGTATTATGGATTTCTTCCGTTATGCTTGTGCCTTTTTTATTTTCAAACAGCAGATGTATGAATGGAGGTCGTAATTTTGAACAAGAAAAAAAATCAGGCTCAACAGAAACAATCAACCAGAAAACTGATTGGGATTGAGGAAATCACGGACTATAGCTTAAAAACAGCATCGGGAGAACTTGTATATTTCATTATTCATCCGACCAATATTTCGGTTCTTTCGGATGCAAGTGTCAGTGCAAGAATTTATGCACTGATGACAGTTCTGAAAGGAATCGCAGAGATTGAAATGTTATGCCTTAATTCAAAAGAGAACTTTGATGAGAATAAACAGTATCTAAAGAAACGCATGGAGGAGGAATCCAATCCAGTTATTCAAAAATTGTTACTGCAGGATAGTAACAACCTTGACCGTATGCAAGTGCAGATGGCAACTGCCCGGGAGTTTTTGATTATCATTCGACTAAAGAAGGAAGAGGGAAAGGCAGGTAATGATTTGGCATCTGATATTTTTCCCTATCTCTCAAGAATTGAAAAGAACCTTAAAGATCAAGGTTTTGTTGCAAGAAGAGCAGATAATACTGAAATCAAAAGACTTCTCGGTGTCTATTATGAGCAGAATGTTACAACTGAAAAATATGAAGATTATGATGGAGAAAGGTGGGTGATTATAGGTGAGTAAGAGAAGAAATGAACCAAATTCAGAAAGAGAAAGTGCGGATATCAAAACCTTTGTAGATATGATTGCTCCCTCCATAATCAAATTTAACGTGGATCATTTTATCTGCGGAAATACATTCCGCTGTGTATGGGCGCTTCGTGAGTACCCAACGAGCACAAGCGAGCAAGCAATTCTCCGCCATTTAGGAGAAAAAGATGGGGTTACCTTGCGCATCTATACAAGGCAGGTTACTGCATCAGAAGAAAAGAAGATTATTCATAATGCGGCTAATAAGAACCGTATGAATACAGCAAACACCAATGACTTGCAGCAAATGGTTACGGCTGAGAGCAATCTGCAGGATGTGGTAACACTGGTATCCAGTATGCATCGTAACAGAGAGCCACTTCTTCATTGTGCAGTATATATTGAACTTACCGCAAGTGACTATGAAGGATTAAAGCTATTACAGACGGATGTGCTGACAGAGCTGGTGCGAAGTAAACTGAATGTAGATCGCCTGATGCTTCGCCAACAGCAAGGGTTCGTGTGTGCAGGTCCTACAGGAAGAAATGTGTTTGGAAGCCAGTTCGAAAGAGTACTTCCAGCATCCTCCGTTGCTAATCTGTATCCTTTTAACTATTCAGGAAAGACAGACAGCAACGGTTTTTATTTGGGAAGGGACAAGTTTGGTTCCAATATATTAGTGGATTTTGATAAAAGAGACGATGACAAGACCAATCCTTGTATCCTTATCTTAGGCAACTCAGGTCAGGGAAAGAGTTATCTTTTGAAATTGATTCTGTGCAACATATTGGAGTCAGGAAAAAATGTAATCTGCCTGGATCCGGAACATGAGTATGTGGAGCTTGTAGAAAATATCGGTGGTTGTTTTGTGGATCTGATGTCAGGGGAATATATGATAAACCCATTAGAACCAAAAACATGGGATGCGGGAGGCTCACCACAGGATAAGGATGCTCCGATTGCATTCCGGCAGGCGACAAAACTCAGCCAGCATATTTCATTTTTAAAAGACTTTTTCAGATGTTATAAGGATTTTACGGATAAGCATATTGATGTCATTGAGATTATGCTAGGAAAACTATATGGCAGATGGAGTATCAGCGACAGTACAGATTTCAAAGTTCTCAGTTCCACCGATTATCCTATCCTATCTGATCTTTATAAGCTGATAGAGGAAGAATACATAAATTACGATAATGGAAAATTCCAGTTGTATACAGCAGAATTGCTGCAGGAAATACTACTTGGTCTTCATTCTATGTGTCAGGGAGCGGAAAGTAAATTCTTTAATGGGCATACCAATATCACCTCCAACCGGTTCATTGTGTTTGGAGTGAAAGGACTGTTGCAGGCAAGCCGAAATGTAAAAAACGCTTTGCTGTTTAACATTCTTTCATTCATGAGTGACAAGCTTCTGACGGAAGGTCATACAGCAGCCGGTATTGATGAATTGTATCTGTTCCTAACCAATCTCACAGCAATTGAATATATCCGAAACTTTATGAAACGTGTGCGTAAGAAGGAATCGGCAGTCATTTTAAGCTCACAGAACCTGGAAGATTTCAATATCGAAGGTATCAAAGAGCTTACAAAACCGCTGTTCTCCATCCCTACGCATGCGTTTTTATTTAATGCTGGAAATATTGACAAGCAGTTTTACATGGACACCTTGCAATTGGAAGAGTCGGAGTACAACTTGATCAAGTTCCCACAAAGAGGAGTGTGTCTGTATAAGTGTGGTAATGAACGTTACAATTTGGCGGTTCATGCTCCGGCATATAAAGAAAAATTATTTGGAAAGGCAGGTGGAAGATAATGAGCATCCAGAGGGAACTGGAAGAACACAGAAAGAAGAAAGAGGAAATCATGGCAGACATGAAAGTATGCATCACCTATACTCCAAATAAGGAGAATGATCTACTTTGCCTGATGGAACAGTATTTAAAGGCAGAAAAAGAAAGAAGGTCGAGACTACTTAACCAGATAAGAAGGTGTATGGATGGTGAAAGCTATGAGAATCCTTTTGCCGTTTATTACTGTTATTTTCTTGATGACATCGCTAAGTTTGATCAGATTATCAATAAGTTTATAGATCACATCAAGGCATATTACCACAATACCTTGGAGGTAAAGCTGACGGTACGGTTCATTGTAATCGAACTGAATAATCTGAATGCAAGCTGTAAGGGAGAATTGATTGATTCCTACCGGAGGGAAAAGCTGATTACCTTTTTCGAGGAAGCAGGAAGGATTGTAAAGTGTGAAGGTGTCAAAAGGATTATCAATGAGCATCGCACATGGTAAGGCGGTGGTTTTGTGGATTTGAGAGAGCAGAAGTTTGGAATTGAAATTGAAATGACTGGTATCACAAGACAAAGAGCTGCCCAGGTCATTGCCGAATACCTGAACAACTCGCCACAATATGAAGGAGGCGGATATGGAACATATTCTGTGTCTGATAGTGAAAACAGAAGATGGAAGTTGGTGAGTGATTCAAGCATTCAGTGTCAGAAGAAGGTGGAAAATCGGAAACAGATTGCGGACAGGGATTATAGTGTTGAGTTTGTAAGCCCTATTTGTACATATGAAGACGTCGATAAAATACAAGAGATGGTAAGGGCACTTCGGGAGGCAGGAGCATTCTGCAACAAATCCTGTGGAATTCATATCCACATTAATGCTGCGCCATTTGAAGCATATCAGCTGAGAAATCTTGTGAATATCGTTGCTTCGAAAGAGGATATGGTTTATCGTGCCTTGCAAGTGGATTCCCAAAGAGAAAGGCGGTACTGCAAGAAAATTGACTCTGATTTTCTAGAAAAATTGAACCGACAGAAACCGAAGACAAGGAATGAACTCCAAAGTTTGTGGTATAACGGTAGCGATGGAAGCCATCAGCATTATCACGATAGCAGGTATCATTGTCTGAATCTTCACTCGGTTTTTCAAAAGGGGACGATAGAATTCCGTGCATTTAATGGCTCGATTCATGCCGGAAAATTAAAAGCATATATCCAATTTTGCATGGCAATTACCGCACAGGCATATAACCAAAGGTCAGCAAGTCCTATAAAAACGGTGTCGGAGAATGAAAAATATACCTTTCGAGTCTGGCTTCTTCGCCTTGGACTCATCGGGGATGATTTCAAAACGGCAAGAAAACATCTCCTGGATAACTTGGAAGGAAACATTGCCTGGAAATCACCGGAACAGGCCAAGGCGCAGAAAGAGAGACTCCGTAAGAAAAGGAAACAGGAGTTACTACGAGGAAGTGAAGGAGAAATAGTGCTAACAGAAGGTCAAAACATAGAGTTGCTAGAACGTGAGCAGGAGGATGATACCCCTGCTTTCGCTATGTCTATGGAAATGTAGTGATGCGCAAAAAGCAGAGTGGAAAGGAGATTAAATTGCAGAAAGAAAAATTATATATCGCCTATGGTAGCAACTTGAATTTACCACAGATGAAAAATCGCTGTCCAACTGCAAAGCCAGTAGGTACGGCGGAGATTAAAAATTATGAATTGCTTTTCAGGGGATCAAAAACAGGTGCTTATGCAACAATTGAACCGCGTGAAGGCAGTTCTGTTCCGGGTTTGCTCTGGATGGTAAAAGAAAAAGATGAGATTGCACTTGACCGTTATGAAGGGTATCCGAGACTTTATGAGAAAGAATCAATGGAACTTGAATTAAACGGAGAAATGGTTTCAGCATTTGTCTATGTGATGACGGAGGGACATCGCTATGGAATGCCATCGGATTCTTATCGAAATACAATCGAGGAAGGCTATAAGTCGGCAGAGTTTGATTCGGAACTTTTAGAAAGGGCGATAAAGAATACCAAAGACAAAATGGAATCAGAGCAAGTAAATGAACCAGAGCAGGAAAATCTGTTTAGAATGAGATGGTGGTGATAGTGAATGGCGGATCCTGTTTTAATTGCCAAAGCTGTAGCGATGGCACTGAGTGATGAGAAAATTCGAAAGGGAGTCGGGTGGACGGTAGTAGCCATACTTTCTCCTATTATTGTGATTGTCGCTATTCTATGCGGTGTGCTGTCAGGAGCTGCAAATCATAATAACTCCGCACTTGATTTGTGCTTTCACGATGGAGTAATCGCTGGAAATGTTCCAGCGGATTACCGAGAACACATTGAAAATATGCGTAGCAGTTTCACAACTCTTGATGGAATAATCGATGGGCTTAATGCAAATATGGAGGATGAAGATAGTCTGGACTTTGTGAGGGTTAAGGCTATTTTTTATTCTCTGTATTTCGGCGCCGACCAGCCTTCTACGATAGACAGCAGGAAATTTACAGACTGTTTTGTGACCTATGAAGAGCGTACACGAACAGTGACTATGGAGGATGGGACAACAACCGAGGAAACGTATACCATTCCAGTTCCCATAAAGGATTTGTCCGTGGTCTATCATAATATTAATTTGGCATTGGGAAAATCAGCAACCTATGAGGATATGGCGAATGCGACAGAAATTTATTACCGTATTGCTTACGGAACCGCAGCTCCTTTTGAGGATGACAATACGGAAGGATGGGAGGGATGGACATACCAGCTGTCAGCGGAAGAAAAAGCGAATCTGTATCATGATCTGTCAGCAGGAGAAAAGGGAAGTGAGATTGTAAAAATTGCCATGACAAGACTGAGTGATCCCTACTCACAGGAGAAAAGAGGGCAGGGAAGATATACGGATTGTAGCTATCTGACCATGTGGTGTTACAAGCAAATTGGAATTACCATCCCCGGAACTGCTTCAGAGCAAGGACGATTTTGTTTTAATAATGGCTTAACCATTGCAAAAGAAGATTTACTGCCCGGTGATTTAGTATTCTGGAGTCACAAACCAAATGGACGATTTATGAACATAACCCATGTCGGTATTTATGCTGGAGATGGAAAAGTTATTGATGCATCTTACTCTAAAGGAGTAGTCGTATATCGAGATTTATTTGATTCAGACAAGCAGGTTCTGTATGGCAGGCCGCATGTAAAAGAATAGAAAGCGAGGGCAATGTATGTCAATAAATGCATTTCAGTTAGGAGGGAACACTTTATGAAAAATGAGAATACAACTATCCGAGTTTTAAAGATAGAACCTGGAAAAATGCCATATGAAAAGGAAATTCAGAATGACCTTGAAGGAATTCAGGCTGAAGTGGAAGGATTATTTGAATGTGTTTATCTTAAGGATAACTGCATTGCAGTGGTCAACGAAGAGGGAAAAATCACTGGAATGGAACTGAACCGTAGGATTGGTAATGATATTATTGCCGGTTCTTTTTTTATTTGTGGTGATAGCAAAGATGGTGAATTTGTATCGTTAACAGATGCGCAGGCAGAGATGTT
>JBASOB010000705.1:0-3049 GCA_049657865.1 Mobilitalea sp. | reverse complement strand
CACTCGATCCTCAGCTTCTAGCTCTGAAGCAATATAAACAATTGACTGAAGTGTTTTTCCAAGACCCATATCATCAGCAAGAATCCCACCAAGTTCGTTATCTGCAAGGGTTTTTAGCCATTTGTAGCCGGTAACCTGATATTGTCGAAGGTCTGCTAAGATTCCTTCAGGCATAACATACTCCGTCTGCGCTGGATTCAAGATTTTCTCCGTCAATGCCATGAAATTTCTATCACGTTCGAATTCAAATTCATTTTCGCTAAATACTTTATCAAGATAAATTGCATGCTGTTTTTCTAAAAGAAGTGCTTCTTCTTTCAGATTCTTGTCCGTAACATTTAAAGAATCTAAAATATGTGACACTTCACCAATTGTTTTATCTTCCAAGTTAATAAAACTTCCATTTTTAAGACGATAATATTTCTTCTTGATTTGAAAAGAATGTAGCATATCTCTTAATTCGTCTTTCGGAACTTCATCAAATTCAAGATCGAGTTCCAACATATTAAACTCAGAATTAATATGAACACCTGCTTTAAATCCGCCGGCTGCATGAATTCCAAGGTGCCTGAAATCTTCTGAATAGAACAGAGAAGCCTTCTCTTCAAGCTCCATCACTTTACTCGATAAGAAATCATATATTTTATCTTCATCTTTTAAGAGATAGAAATTCTTATAGGGAACAAAACCCTGCTGCAATAGTTCTGAAATAATGGCATCTTCTTTTTCACGCTGGCGAACGATGATATAAGAACCAGCAGAAGCATTGCCAAAAGAATTAAACTCATACTCACCATACTGATATTTCAGTTCCGCTTTAATTCCGGATTTATACTTATCGAAATAAAGCTTTGCTTCCATATCACAAGAGATATATCTGCTCTTTAGCTCTTCTGGAACATCAAGTTCCATCGTTTCACTAATTCTTGGCAGGACATGTTCGAGAAATCCATTTCTGCTCTCACCGCGGAAAACTAACGGTTCTTTATCTTTGCCCAGGCAATTATAAAACGGTTTAAAATTACGAATAAACTTTTTATCAGGAAAATAAATGGCGCCATCATGATAAAGAAGTTCACCTGTCTCAGTGATTGGTATAATTGCTTCTTTCCCTTGATAATCTACTGTCACAGAATCTTCATCCAAGGTAAGTTGATATGAGATCTTAGGATTACCTTTTACAAATATGACATTTTCATAAATCTTTCCGTACAGTTCCAGTAAAAATGGACTACCTTCTAAGATGTCCAATAATTTGACCAGCATATTCTTAGTAATCATCATCTGTGCTTTTGTAAATATCTTAGAAAAATGAGTACTGTCGACTACTTCCTGAATCTCATATATTTCAAGGAAAAAGTCGAGAATTTTCAATGAGATTGTATCAAAAGTACTCTCACCATGGACAAATTTGAATTCTTTACCGATTGCGAAACTCTCATGATGATAGATATCCATAAGGAATTTCTTAATCGACTGGATTTTATATTTACGATTGCTGCCGCCATGTAAGGACACCATTGCACGGCCGTTTTCCCATTTCAGAATGGACGGAATCGAAACTACAACATCCAGCTGAAAAGTTTCTCCTACCAGTACGGCATCCTCCTGGGAAGCAAAATAATCTACCACCTGCATCACCTTACGTTCTTCAGGATTCTTAGATTCTGCCGTCAGTATGGTACGTTCCTGGTATTTCAATACAAATAATAAAGCTGCAACTACATGTTTACATGCGCCTTGATCTTTCAGTCTCGACGGGCAGTTACAGGTGTAATCAAAAGAACCATCCTCCTGTTCATCAACAGTGACAGAATAGTTATAATTTCCTTTTACGGTCAGACGATATTGTTTGTTTGCATTAGAATAAGTTGCATTAATAATTCGGTTGTCCTTATAATATTGCAAACCTCTTGCGTATATCGTATCATTTGAAGCTAAATTTCTAATTCCGGTACGTGAAATTTGAATCATATACGCACACCTCTCCTAAATTGTATCTTGCTATTATAACATAAGTAAAAGGAAATGTGTTAAACAATTTGAAGAACTCCACGAAAAAAGAGTATCTCCATTATTAGCAGATACTCTTTTTATATTAAATTATTATTCATATTTTTTTGATACACGCCATCCATTCTTCAGATTATGCTTTGTACAGATTCTCAAAGCGTTTATTGGTGGTCAGTATCAACCTTTCTAATGTATTTTTGAGGTATAACATAAAATTGTTTGGTGGTTTGTACCGTCCTTTCCTCTGTTCTTTTAGGTAACTCGCAAATTTCTCTGGCGGCATATACCTTCCTTTCGCAATAGTTATTATATCATCCTTCGATGTAGCTGAAGGTTATTGCTGTGTAGCTTCGTTGCATTTGTAATCTTCATACTATGTAATATATTACATTTGTAACCTTATTGTAAATGATACTTATAATAAAACTTTAGAATTGAAACTCATTACATTTTACATTAGAAACAACCTCTTTTGTAATTGTAACTTATAACATTTATAACTCACTACATTTGAAACATATTACTTTTGTAACTCATTACTTTTGAAACATATTGCTTTGAATCTTATTGCTTTTGAATCTTATTGCTTTTGAATCTTATTGCTTTTGAATCTTATTGCTTTTGAATCTTATTGCTTTTGAATCTTATTACTTTGAATCTTATTGCTTTTGAATCTTATTGCTTTTGAATCTTATTACTTTGAATCTTATTGCTTTTGAATCTTATTACTTTGAATCTTATTACTTTGAATCTTATTGCTTTTGAATCTTATTACTTTTGTAACATATTACTTTAAAATCTTATTAATTTTAAACTATGTATTCTAAAAACTATTAAATTAAACTATTTACATTTAATCTTGAAACTAAGTACTTTTGAATCATATTACAATCTAACTCAGTACATTTGTAACTTATTACATATGCTGGTATTACGATTACATATGCAATCCTATTATTTCTATAATTTATCAATAACTAAATGTTACTATTAATACTTAATCCAGATCTATCATCAATTACAATTAGTCATCGAT
>JBASOB010000704.1:0-9900 GCA_049657865.1 Mobilitalea sp. | reverse complement strand
GGCTAGGTTCTTAAAATTATGCGCTTCATCGACCATTATCATATCAACACCTAACTCTTCAAATGTAATCAGATCATCCTTCCTGCTTTCATCACTTAGCTTCTTTAACTGTTCTTCTAATTTCTTCTTCTGGCTCTCCATCTGCTTGACCGTCCATCTCTCCCCATTCTTATCCTTGGTTTCGTCGATGGCATAAGCAATTTCCTCGATCTGCTGATTGAGCATTCGTTCTTTTCGTTCTGCGGAAATCGGAATCTTATCAAATTGAGAATGTGACATAATAATGGCATCATAGTCACCCGTTGCAATTCGCGACACAAATTGTTTCCTTCGGCTCTTTTCAAAATCCCGCTCCGTTGCCACTAAAATATTCGCTGACGGATAAAGTCGCAAGAATTCGCTTGCCGTCTGACCAATCAACGGTTTCGGTACCACCAAAATAGTTTTATTGGCAAGTCCAAGACGTTTTAATTCCATACAGGCTGCCATCATTTCAAATGATTTACCAGCTCCTACGCAATGTGCTAATAACGTATTCCCACCTAGGAGAATTCTCGCCACTGCATTCTTTTGATGAGGCTTTAACTCAATCTCTGGATTCATGCCTGGGAACTGCAAATGACTCCCATCATATTCTCGTAAGCGGATATGATTAAAGGTTTCGTTATAATACTCCACATACTTTTGTCTTCTCTCTGGTTCTGAAAATAGCCATTCCTTGAACTTCTCCTTCATCTGATTCTGCTTTTCTCTGGCAAGCATCGTTTCATTCTTATTGATAACATAATGATATTTGCCCTCCCCATCGTCTACTCGGTCTCTTACTGTAACCGTTTTTAGATTTAAGGTGTCCTCAAAAATAGAATAAGCATCCATGCGGCTCGTACCATAGGTTTTGGTAGCTGCCACAGAATGCCGATCCATAACCTTGTTCTCTAGAAACCATTCCATGCTCAACTTATTCAAGTGCACCTGAATGCCCGAATTATACCACTGGCTTCTGACCGCCCTAGCCCTTCTTGGAGTGTTAAGAAGTTCATAGACAAACGCTTCATAGTCAATCGGTTCAATCCAAGTCGTCCCAATACGCACATCAATATCCGATGCTTCAATATCCACCGGCTGAACCTTCTCTATAGCCTCCACATTTCGCGCAAATTGCGGATTTTCTTTTAGCATAGCCTTCGCTAGACGAAGCTTACTCCTAACATTTCCTGATAAATACTCATCCGCTGTCTCATATCCTGCATTTGGATTGTTCTCATTGTAACTTTCTGGATTGAGATAAATTAATCCTTCCAGCTCCTCCACAAGTACAGCACGTTTAAAGTTTGATTCTAACACCTCGGAGAAACTGACTTCTTCTGGACCTTCTTTATGTTCTGCTGCCATCTTCTCCTTCACTACGCTAATATCTGGCTCGTAAATGCTTAACATATAAGGTATATTCACCGTACCGAATTCATTTATCGATACATTTAATGCCTCCACTGCAGTTTCCACCCGTTCAATTAGCGCCTTTGCCTTTATTGTCTGCTTATAGAACATATCTGCTTTTTTCACATCTCCATCCTCGCTTACCTCCTCAAGACTACATAATAGCGGATAATCGCTGTCATCCCGAAATGCTGTCTTATTTGCTTTGGAAGTAATATAGCCATTTTGCTCTATAAATCTATCATATTTGATATTCAGCTCCTTTTGCTTACTAGCTAGTTCCTCCTCACTACACCCTTCCATCTGAATCGCAATTAATTCTCTTGTTATCTGTCGAATCTCATGCAGAATTCGAATACGCTCTTCTGTATTTTGCGCTACTTCCTGCCTTACCATCTGAGAATTCTCTCGAAAATATAGCTTCCCTTCAAAGAAAGTGTAGGTGAAGTTCCTTACATCCGAATCAGCGGGTATAACTTCAACCAACGTTTCCTCACTCTCTGCAATTCGTTCAAAATCAGTCATCTCTGCCTTAATATTTCGTATGGCATGCTGCAACGCCTCACATAGATTTAGATTCTCGTCATCATTCACACAGACGGTATACCTACTGTCCTGTCCATAAATGCGTGTATCATACTCCATAGTCCCGAGTATCATTTCAGGATGTTCGGCAAAATAAGAATTCACCGCAATACCATTCCTCGTATACCCTAAATGTACCCAGTCAGGCTCTATGTCCATCTTTCGCTCCCTCTTTTGAAGGAATAAGATATCTGCGGTAACTTCGGTTCCTGCATTGTCTTTAAATGCTGTATTCGGAAGCCTTATTGCTCCTACTAATTCCGCTCGCTCTGCAATATATTTTCGAATCGCAGGATTGCTCTTATCTAGCGTTCCCTTCGTTGTAATAACTGCAACCATCCCACCTGGTCTCACCTGATCCAAGGCCTTTGCAATAAAATAATCATGAATGCGAAAATTGTACTTATTATACTTTGGATCAAATATCTTATAATCACCAAAGGGTACATTTCCAATCACTACGTCAAAGAAATTATCCGGATAGTTGGTCTTTTCAAATCCCATAATGCTAATCGTCGCTTTCTGGTAAAGTTGCCTCGCAATTCTTCCAGAAATACTGTCTATCTCAACTCCATACAGATTACTTCTCTGCATCGGTGCCGGAATACTACCAAAAAAGTTACCGATACCCATACTTGGTTCTAAGACGTTACCACCACGAAAGCCAAACTGCACAAGAGCCTGATTCATACAACTTGCAATCTCTGGTGAGGTATAAAATGCATTGTTAACCGTAGCTCTAGCAGCTACATATTCCTCTTCTGACAATATCTCCTTTAGTTCCGAATATTCGTTACTCCAGCTCTCATTATCCTCATCAAAAACCTGCGCCAGTCCACCCCAACCTACATAATTAGAAAGTACCTTCTGCTCCTGTGGAGTTGCAAGTCTGTTTTCTGATTCAATTTGTTTTATGGTACGGATAGCATCTATATTCCACTTGTATCTGGTCTTAGCACCACCTTTGGGAAGTTCCCAGAGATTATAATGAAAATTGTGTTTGGGGTTTGTGTTTGGGTCTGTGTTTACGTCTATTTTGAAGTCTGTTTTAGAGTCTGTTTTGGAGTCTGTTTTGGAGTCTGTTTTGGAGTCTGTCTTCGAATTTGCTTCAAGTTGCAGACTAGAGTCTGTTTTATCTACTACTTCATGTTCTGACTTAGATTCTATTTTAGGCTCCACCTTATGTTCTTCTTTAGCTTCTACCTCGGTTGCAATCTTTAATTCAGCTCGCCTCTTCGCCTGTTCCTCACGATTCTGCTTAGCACTCTCCTGTACAGACAAGAACTTCAGATAGATTGGCTGTAAGGTCTCCTTATCTCCCCGTGCCATCATAACATCGTATCTTTCCCGCTGATCAGCTCCACAGTAATATGGCTGTTTTGTCATATATGAAAGCACTTCATACAGCTCTCGATATCCAGTCTGTTCCACCACTCGCTCGCCAAAGCGGTTCTTATAGCTTATCGTAAGTTCATATGGTCTTAAGGTGTACTCAATCAGTCCATACGGATTATTACAATATGCTTTTCGCTCCTCCTTCCCATTCAAGACAATGTCTGATAAGAATTCCAGCTTATTTGGCATAAACAGATACTCAGAACTTACAATATCGTGTAAGAATGGCTTAAATGGAGTGTAGCAGCTACAATCAGAAATTAAAATCTCCATCGCTTCACGCATATCCTCATCAAGCTCAGCAATAAGCCTTGCATAATCGGTAGGAATTACCTCTAACCTCTCTGTTTCTTCTAATTCTGCTGCTCCTACTGTATCCGCTGTTCCTACTGTATCTGATGTATCTGCTGCCTCTGCTATATCCGCTGTTCCTGCTTCTCCTACTGTTTTTACTACTTTCTCTTCATCTGCTGTAATCTCTTCATCATATTCCGCCAACGTTACCATACGGTCTTCTTCATATGCTTCTTCTGGTGTTATACCATACTTTTTTACATAATCGTCTTCGCTTTCCGTATAAATTCGTTTGCTCTTAAAACTTTCTGGTTCATCTGGAATTGCAAAATCATCGCTTTCTTCCTCTTCTGCTTCATCTTCTGTAAGCCTAGCATAAATACTGCCATCGTCTTCACGAGTTCCATCCATTGCAATTTCATCCATCCTTGGACGCTCTGGCTGGTATGCTCTGGTAAGAATTAGCGTAGAAATCTCACTTTCAATCGCTTTCCACGAAAGATAGCCTTCCTTTTCTCCTTCTACATCTCTCCACTGGAGCCGTAACCCCGGGGCATGAAACGTGTCATAACCATGCAGTCCATAGCCTTCTAACGGCCATCCTGCACCGCCCTGACCGTATTCTTTCTTAATCAGCTTGGCTCTTTCTGATGCCTCCATAACATCTTCAAAGATTTCGTATACCCTAGCCATACCATTAACAAAGCCTGTACCACGAAGTAATGTCTGAACAATGTACTCGTGAGGAATTACCGCCTCTTTCTTTGGATCCACATAAGTATACTTTCTCTGAATCTTATCCCCTTGGGCATCAAAAAAGGAAGCTTGTACATATTGACCTGCTTCCTCTTTTTTACCAAAGGTATTAAGTTCCTCTAGTTCTCTATTAAGTTCTTCATCTTCTAATGTAGTTTCCGATTCGCTTTCTAATGAAAACGCATCACGATCTGGTGAAGTACGACTTCCTCTGCCTGCATTTTCGCCTGCTCTCGTATCTTCCACATTTCCATTGTCGAAGATGGATTCTGTGGTTTGTGTTTCTCCAAATACGATTCCATCAATTGATCCAGAAGCTCGTTTGCCTCCTCGTCCACCTGATGCATCTTCTCTGCCAGCTTCCCAAATCGGTAAAGTGTGTTGTAGCGACTCCTCTCGTTCTCCTTGAGGTAATTCATCGCCATTCTTCCGTATTTGCCCAGATTCATTAAATTCTTCTCCTGCGGTTCCGGTATCTGAATGTCCGGATACAGCATACTGTCCACTTCGTGGTAAGTTATTTCTGCTACCATATGCAATTCTCCTTTCGCTTTCCATGGTCTTTAAGTTTCTACTAAATTCTCTAAGAACACTACAGGAGACATCGCATACGAGAGAACCAAGACGGTAAACAATCTCTTCATCCTTAATGTTTACAATCTGACTAAAATCCTGTTCTTGCATAGATAAGTCAAATCCACATCTCGTTCCTACAGCATACATTACGCTCTGATATACAAACTGTTCCATACCAGATTCTTGCTGTAATCCCTCGCGTTTTGTACGCGCTCGACTAACGTCTTGCGCAAATTCCTTTATCACACTACCTGATAGTTGCTTCAATTCATGGAGTCTTTCTAAAAACTCCTCTCTTATTATAGTCCAAACGTTTGTTCCTGTAAACAATTTTAGAGAGTTTTTCAAATCTTCTCTGCTGGTACTTTCATACTGTTTTATCTGCCCTTCTGATACTAAATAATCCAAATAATCTTTCAGATTATCACCCTCTAAATCCCATGTCAGCTTTACATTCTTTCCTCTGGTATCGCCAATATCAAATACATATCTCATTCTAGGATTCAATGCTTTTGAAGGGAAGATGGCAATGCCCTTACTTCCCCGCTTCACATATCGTTCAACCTTTTTCCAAGTATCATAATCTGCCACGAGAGTAGAATGAGGCCGCTGGGCGTACACCATGATAATGTTATCAAATTCGTATCGATAAAGCTGCCCAACAAGTCTTAATACATCCTGCCACTTCTTTGACGAACTTATAACTTCCTGCATCTGCTCATCATAGATAGCCTGAACCTTATAATTTACACTCATTCAAGTTGCTCCTTTCCGAAAATTTGCTTTCATACACTATTCCATCTTTGCGCCAAATAGCTCCTTAAACAGCTTTAGCTCCTCTTTATCAAGGGATACCGAAAACTCCAGATCCATTGCTTTTTGATTGGTCTTATCTTCCTTTGCTTTAATCTTTCTTGCCAATCGAAGCAACACATAGCATTCTCTTGTAAAACTCATATTTTCTTTAAATGTCAACTGCTTAGCATCAACTAACTCCTGTATCTTAGCAATTCTCATCAAAATAACTTGCTTTACCTCTTCCACTTCTTCAAGGGAAATGACAACAGATGCTTTCGTAACACCTGACTTATCCCATTCCTTATGAAGTTCTTTCATCAGAAACTCCATATTATTCACGATTTCTCTACTATCTCTATTCATTGTAAATTCCTCCATTATCTGCTCTTTCCTTTCTGTGTCTTAATTGGTGTAAAATCCACACCTTTCATATCCTCTGCATCAAGGATAATTTCTTGCACATAATACATTGCCATTACTTTATCTATTGCTTCTCCTACCGATTCAGCTTCTACTTTCTGCACCCTAGATAAGACTTCCTGAATCTCAATATCATACTCTTGTAACATCCTACATCGCCCTCCATTTCTCTGACATCTTCCTACCAGTAAAACCTTCATCATACGTTCCTGCCATAACCCGATAGTCATTTCCATTGAAATTATGGAGAAACTCTCCCTGTTCAAACTTGGCATCCTGTATTTCATAGTGAACACCACTGCTCTTCCTTCGTCCCTTAGTATCAATCCCAAGCACAGTAAGTTTTTCTATACAAAGTGAACTGCTCATTTCTAAATCAAAACTCCACTTCTGATCTGAACTGTTGTAATAACCCTGTAGGAACTTCGCCAACTGCTTTTCATCCATACAATATCTTGCTGAAATTGATTTATTCGCTGCATGATAGACCTCTGTCCATTCTTTCTCATCCCCACCGGTTCTTCCCAAATCCACCATCAACTCTGCTAATTCAAGTTGGGTATCTAATTTCTCCAACTGTATAAATCTGATATAATCCTGAAAGATCATAAGCACATTTGTCTCTGTACCTTTTCGATTTTCTGTTACAAGAATTATCTCATTGACTTCCATAATTGCCTCCAATCCTAACCTCGTGTATCTTGATAAGATAAACGGGTTCGCGAGCTTGCTCGTATATCTTTCGCGCAAGCTCAACGACTATTCTCACTTTGCCTACGCGAGAAAAGGCAGAACCTCAGTGACTGACTCTACCTTTTCCTACTTTATAATCTGTTACTATGGTCTACCGATGAATACAATACTTCCGATATTCGGAACCTCCCTGTAAACTACACCATACTCTTCACCTCTTGCTTCCACTACCTTGCCACCGCCAACATAGATTGCAACGTGACTGATATTCTTATATCTTCCGTTATTGGTGTAACTGTAGAAAATCAAATCACCCGGCTGCATTTCATCAAAAGACACGGTTTGTCCTGCTTCCTCTAGCCTCTGTCCTTCTGCCGATGCTGTTGTTGCACCACCATTGCTAATATTGACTCCTGCACTTCGCCATGCGTAATACGCCAAGGAGCTACAGTCATAATATTTCCCACTATCACGCAACTCTTGGCTATAAGGATAACCTACCCTGTGAAGTGCATAAGTACAAACTTCCTTTTTTGTATTGTCTGAAATACCTGCTAATATAGCATTGATTTCCGTCTCTGTCAGCGAACATACACCTAGATCTCCGCCGCCTCCACCTCCAGTCCATCCTAACATCGACAGATACTCAGGACTCATGATTTCTTCCAGCATCTCTACTTCATCACTATTAAACCCACACTCGAAAATCATATCTCGATAAGATTTCAACGAGACATTCACATAAAGATAGGTTGTAGTCTTCGTGGTGGCGGTTCCATCTTCGTTTGTAACCGTCTCTGTTTCTGAACCTGTGGATGACGAATAAGAACACATATCATCAACTACTGACTGTAACCAAGCCTTCGACGTATCATTCATAATGGTAGCGGTATCGCCAACCCCATACTTCACCATATAAACTGCTAAAATATCATAATAATTTGATGGAATAGCATCCACACCTTCATAGTCCACATTTACAATCTGTCCTTCGTCGTATCCAGTATGGTTATTTGCCAGTGTATTTACTTCCCGATTGAACTCTGCGACATAAGCACTTGTCACAGTCTGAACGGTATCACCATCTTCAAGTGGTGGAAGAAATATGGCAAATGGTGAATTATAAATAACTGCAACCAAAGCTATCACAGGAACTGTAATCATAGCAACAACAAGAACCAATAATAAAAGCACCAATCCAATCATCGGTGCCACTGTCTTAATCCAAAATAAAACTCTCTTTGTAATCAGGTCTTTCGCTAACTTTGCAATACTATCCTGTTGATTATCTTGTGCTTTCATTTTATCCAGAAAAAACGTTATCTTACGGTTTCGATTCGCTGCTTTCGCATCCTTTGCTTCGACCGCTACTCTAGAAGCATACCCGGAAGCCATTCCGATCGCGAGACCTGCGGGTCCACCTGCACTTCTTGCTACTGTTGTTGTCGCAGTGGTTGCAGTTTTTGTTGCAAGCTTCGAAGCCTTTCTGACTGTTTCCTTAGTTGCTTTCTTAGCAGTTCCCTTCACTGCACCTTTTGCAGTCTTATTTACAGATTTCTTCGCAAGTTTCTTTCCAGCTTCCACTTTCTTAATCTTACATTTCTTCTGATCGATTACCTGCTTTTTTAGAAACTTAGTACCGCTAGAAGCAGTTCTTGTCACAGGTCGGAATGCTTCATGAGCCATATAAGCCGCCTGCTGTACTTCGTGCCCACCTTCTATCTTGTCGGTAGTTGCCTTTGCACCTAATGCCCCAATTCTTCCTGCAACATGAAGATTTTTCTGCTTGACCTTAATGGCCTGATTTGCTTCCTTTAAATTCTTGAAGAACTTTGCAATACCATGCTCCCTTACATTATCTACCCCATGTACCGTACTCTTTTGATAGGTTTTCTTTCCCTTTTGCTTCCTATATTCCAAAGCACTATTTCGAGCTTTACCGGATTCTTTACTAAACGTAAGCTCTTTAATCTTAGGGCTTCGATTCACTGTATAGATGTTATGGCCTTTAATGGCAGCATTATTGGGCTCGTGTGAATGAAA
The DNA here is from genome assembly GCA_049657865.1 of Mobilitalea sp. Classification (GTDB taxonomy): domain Bacteria; phylum Bacillota; class Clostridia; order Lachnospirales; family Lachnospiraceae; genus Mobilitalea. Next base: position 903 of record JBASOB010000704.1, on the reverse strand, counting down.
CATGGTTTTCTGCTTTGTATGGATTACCATTGGCTTGTCATCAACCTTCTTAATCTTCAATTTTCTCACCTTCTCTCTGAAATAAAAAAATGCCACTGCAAAACTTCTTGGCTCTGCAATGACATTTATAACTATTTTAGTTGATATTAGTACTGTTTTTAATGACTTTCCTTAGATCGAGTTATTCTTACGCTTCCAATTCATAACTATTTCAATTTCACTTGTATTCTCATCCACCTGTTCATTTACTATAACAAAACACTCTCGCTGGTAAAAACTAATTGCTCTGTTATTTTTTATATAAACATGAAGTGATAAATCACTATACTTTTTCTTAGCATAGTCAAGTAATTGTTTTCCTATCCCTTGGGATTGATGTTGATCCGATACAAATATTCCAGCAATATATTCATCTGTCAATCCAATAAAACCCAAAATATCTTGCCCATCTTCAAAAACATAGAGTATAGCATTGGGCATCATTTCCTTTACTGCATCAAAATTACTTTTCCAATAATCATCATTAATAAATGAATGGGCTAAGATATTAGTTTCAAGCCATAATTCCATAATTCTGTCTAAATCTTGCTTTTTATACTCTCTAATCATAAATATCTCCTATTATATTAATATATGTTATAACAAATTGATAATCCTCAATCTGACGGCATCCATCTGATGCCTGTCTCAAGACTAACATAAGTTCCTAAAATAAGCTATTCCACTTCGTTTAAATATTCTTCTCAACTAAGGCTTTCTTCTCCGCAATCTTCTCATTTATCCAAACCAAAATAAAATCCAAACCTTTTAGTATGGCTATCCAGTACACTGAATTTTAGCAAAAAAGGTTTGGATTTTTTATATCATCTGTGGCTAACTTAATCCACACAGATTGAGAAGAGA
>JBASOB010000703.1:0-2551 GCA_049657865.1 Mobilitalea sp. | reverse complement strand
GTGTAGGCCTGACGGTACATGTAGCTTAAAAATACTTCGGTTGCTCCATCGGGACCACCATTCGTAAGTGCCTTTACCAAAAGGAAGCTTAGATTAATCGTACTGATGATAAAAAAGGTTAAGGTTGTTCTGATATTGGTCCAGATCAGAGGTAAGGTTATCTCGAAAAACTGCTTGATTTCACTGGCGCCTTCGAGTCCTGCAGATTCATATAAACTTTCCGGTACACTTGCCATGCTGGCCATATACATGACCATATAGTAACCTACCGCCTGCCAGATCAGAGCAATGGCAATACTGAAGATTACCAGCTTCTGGTCACCGAGCCATAGGATAAGATCTGCTTTATCTCCTCGGAACAGATTAATCATATTATTCATTAGTCCGTTCTTGGGATCATAGATTGCAGAGAAAATCGCTGCAATTACGATGATGGACAATATATTGGGAATGTAGAAGATTACCCGGAAGAAATTCTGTCCGGCTATTTTCTGTCTGGTGAGTATGGCTGCAAATAAAAGTGCCAATACCATGGTAACAATCGTTACGATTACGATCAATAATATCGTGTTCTGAAGAGAACGGTAAAAGTTCTCATCCTTGAATAATATTTTAAAATTTGAAAACCCTACAAATTTTTTAGTATTTGAAAAGCCACCCCATTTGTATAATGACATACGAAATACGTTAATCGTAGGAATAATCATAAAGATAGTAAATAGAATAACAGCAGGTGCTGTACACGCTATAATAAACCCCGTTCTTCCTTTTCTATGTTTCATGATCTTACTATCCTCCTATATGCCTGTATATTCTGTTCCTTCTTTAGAAAGAAGGGGCTTTCTAGAAGCAATTTCTCTTCCTAGAAGCCCCTCCCAAGATTGTTCTATTCCATTGCTGCTCTTAGTTGATCATTTACAGATTGTTCTATTCCATTGCTGCTCTTAATTGATCACTAGCAGCTTCAACTGCTGCCTGCCACTCTGTCACTGTCTTATCTCCGCTGACAATACTGTTAACGGTTCCAAATAAAGTTGCTGCCATATCTACGCCTTCTACCGGAGCGGTAGATGCAAAGCCGCCCATAACTGCTTTCGCGCCATTATCATAGATACTGTAGAACATCTTGTTGTCGCCTTCGAGGTTCTCGCTTACACCTGCTATTGGTTGAATTGCTCCTGATTTTGCGAAAATTGCTGCTGCTTCATCGGAATACATATAAGCTACGAATTCTTTTGCCATTTCTACATTTGTTGCCTGAGCCGGGATCCACATCTGCTCAAACCAAGTAAAGGAATATCCGCTGCCGTTAGCGTCAACTGCTGGAAGTGCTGTAAATCCCCATTGAAAGCCATCTGCTCTTGGTGCTTCTGCCATCTCGCCAGGTAACCAGGTACCATTTGGAACAAAGATTGCTTTATTATCTAAGATTAACTGCTGATTCTTCGTAAAGTTTTCATTATTTGCATTTGCTACGGTAGTAGGCTCTGTATATTTTGCAAGTTTTCCTACAATTTCAAAATACTTTGTTAATTCAGGGCTTTCCCAGATACCATCCTGATAAGTCATTGCTGCATTAAAGGTATCAGCACCGCCGATGGAAGCAATGAGTGCGTAGGTAAATGCATCAAAATATCCGGTGGTAGGATAAGTAAATAAGTAAATTCCTTCTGCTAATGCCTTGTCGCCTAATTCCCACATTTGATCCCAAGTAGTAGGAAGTGTCCAGCCTTTTTCTTCTAATAACCCTGCATTGTAGAACAAACCGCAAGGACTGTAGAACATTGGTGCGTAATAAGTTACTCCGTCACCGTAAGGATTTGTTGCAAGTGTATCTGTAAAACCACCAACGATTTTCTCTTTTACGGTTACTGATTCACCGGGAACCGTCATTTCTAATACATCGGTAAGTGGTAATAATGCTTTTTCTTTTGTTAAAGTTTCGGTAAGTGCATCTTCACGACCTGTTGCAAGATGAACTACGTCTGGATATTCCCCTGCCTTCATGCTAGGTGAGATAACATCTTCGATGTTCTTATCAACTGTAAGTTCAACGGTTACTCCTGGATGGGAAGCTTCAAATGCTGCTACGACCTCTGTCCACATCTCTGCGCCATATCCGCCTTCGAAAGCAGCCACCTTTAATACCTGTGGTTCAACTTCTGCTGTCGCTTCAGGTGCTGTTGTTGCTGTTGCTGTTTCTGTCGGGTCTGCTGCTACCGCATCTGTTGCTGCTTCCTGTTTGGAACATCCGACTGACATTGTCATAACCATTGCTAATGTTAAAATTAATGATAGAAATTTTTTCATGATTTCCTCCTCCAATAAAGTCACGGCTTTACCATAGTAAGCCTTTTGATCTTGCTCTTCAGGCATCGAGTACCTTTCTTAAGCATGACCTTATTATAGATTTGATTCATTTTTTATTCTATCCGCATGTTGCGTAGTTTTTTAGGAATATTGCTATTTCCAAAAACAGTATTTAAAAATAGTTTGTACTTCACTGTTTTTATGCAGGGAAGTACAAACTATTTTTCTTGTTGCTATATAA
>JBASOB010000702.1:0-7397 GCA_049657865.1 Mobilitalea sp. | reverse complement strand
CTGGAAGAACAAGGAACGAGCACCACTGTGCGAGTTTCGTAGTTCTTCTGTGTGAAGACTCTTTTTCTTCACACTATTTTCATAAAATTTTCATCTTTTTCTGATATTATCAAAATAATAAAAATATCAAGGAGGTTTCCTATGAACAAGAAAAACATCGTCAAATTTTCTCTTGACGCCGTCATGGTTGTTATCCTGGCTCTGCTTTATAATAAGTCATCTGTTAATATTACATTCCATGAAATTGCCGGACTTGCATTATTCGGGATATTTATCATCCATTTACTATTTAATTACAAGTGGATTATTGCAATCTCACGTAAGTTATTCAGCACTAAAATTACAATCAGATCTAAATTTGGATATGTGATTGATTTTCTGTTACTTGTTTGCTTTGTAGCTATTATCGTGAGCGGAATATTAATATCTAAAGTGGTATTCCACTTCTCGATCAATAGTTCATCTGCAAAGACCATACATTATTTCTGCTCTGCCGCTTCCCTGATTCTCATCGGTATTCATCTTGGATTACATACCCATTTCTTATCTGGAATCGCAAAAAGAATCTTTCCATTTTCTAAAAAGCTTGTTAATACAATTGGAATCCTATTAACTGTCATCCTTTTTGTATATGGGAGTTACAGTCTGACTTCCACAAGCTTTTCTAGATGGATCTTTATGCCTTTTTCTTCAAGCCAAGGACAGATGCCTCAGAGAGATTTTAATCAAGAAGACGCCTCCGAAAGACCTGAAATGGACGCTTCCAAATCCCCTGACTCCTCTATAGATTTAGATGACTCTCTAGATGCTGATGTATCTGCAGATTCTGATGCTTCTGGAGATACTGATGCTTCTGGAGATGTTGATGCTTCTGGAGATAACGTCTCTAATGGTGATCAACGTGGTCCTTCAAAAGGCGAACACATTGAAGGTGGCGGTGGAATGCCTTCTGATGGAATCCAAATTACAAATATTTTAAGTACCTTTTTAAGCTTCTTCTCTATCATGTTTGTATTTGCTACCATCACAAAACTAGTTGAACTAAGTATCACAAAATTATTCCACAATAAAAATGCGAAAAAGCAATCTGATATTCCACCAACAGCATAAATATCCGTATCAATAATTATTCTGATATTTACTAGAATAACAAGAAATGATATCAAAAACAGATAAAAGCTTTTATCATAATCAAATAGAAAATATCTAGATTAAAAAGGACTTTTCCTGTCGACCGCTCCATACTGCACATGAAGTAAGCGGATAACTGGTAAAGTCCTTTTCTAATACTACCTTCAACTTAATAAACAATATCTTGTTTTTACATATCTTGAGAGTCTATCATCACTACATCTTTTACGAAACTATGATCTCTCCATCTTTTGCAAGTCGTATCATCTCAACATGTTTTGCATGACTATGATCTTACATAATTTCTGCAATGCTATAATCTCACACGATTTCTTGTGATACTATGATATACTCTTTGGAATTTTACTGTCCTGCCCTATGCCCTTTAATAAAGGTTTTTCACCTTAAAGTCCTTCTCTGCTTCTCTTCTCACATCATTTTTGGCGATTGCCTGACGTTTATCATACATCTTCTTACCTCGAGCTATACCAATCTCCATCTTGACAATACTGCCCTTAAAATAGAGTTGTAACGGCACGATCGTATAACCCTTCTGCGCCATCTGTGCAGCAATTTTATTAATCTGAAATTTATGAAGTAGCAGTTTTCTTACTCTCAGAGGATCTTTGTTAAAGATGTTTCCCTTTTCATATGGGCTGATGTGCATGTTATAGACATATACTTCACCTTTTTCGATTTTTAGAAAGGCTTCTTTCACGCTGCCTTTTCCCATACGGAGTGATTTTACCTCGGTGCCATGTAAAGAAAGTCCGGCTTCATATTTATCTTCTATAAAATAATCATAATAAGCTTTTTTATTATTCGCTATTAATTTAATACTTTGCTCCACTTAATCGTCCTCCTCCACAAGAGTAAAATCTATAGTTCTCAGCAACTTGTCCGCATTGATGACTTTAACAACCACTGACTCCCCTAATTTATATGTTTTCTTTGTGTGTTCTCCAACCATCTGATAACGTTCTTCATCATAGATAAAGTAATCTCCATCCATCTCACTGACTCTGACCATTCCTTCTACCGTATTCGGAAGCTCTATAAACATCCCCCAAGTCGTAATACCGGAAATGACTCCCTCGAAAGTTTCGCCGATGTGGTCCATCATATACTCAACCTTCTTCATTTTACTGACTTCTCTTTCTGCTTCTTCTGCCCTGCGCTCCATTTTACTGGTTTGCCCGGCTACATCAAAGAGAATATTTTCATAATGTTTTACACGTTTTTCACCCATTTTACCATTCAGGGTTTCCTTGATGATGCGGTGAATCTGTAAATCCGGATAGCGTCTGATCGGTGAGGTAAAATGACAGTAATACTTTGCGGATAGACCAAAATGTCCAGAATTCTCTACGGTATACTTCGCCTGCTTCATAGAACGCAAGGTTAACCTGCTGATTAATGCTTCCTCCGGAGTATCTTCGATCTTCACTAATAATTTCTGGAGTTCTTTCGGATGAATTTCATCCTTTCCTGCTTTAATCGTGTATCCAAAATTATTAATAAAGATAGCAAGCTTCATGATTTTCTCTTCATCCGGTGTCTCATGAGTACGGTAAAGGAAAGGAATCTCCTGCCAGAAATAATCCTCGGCAACTGTCTCATTAGCAATCAACATGAACTCTTCAATTATTTTTGTTGCTTTATTACGATCATAAGGCTTAATTTCAATTGGTTTTCCCTGTTCGTTTACAATAATCTTGCTTTCTGGAAAATCAAAGTTAATCGCACCTCTCTTATGTCTTCTTTCTTTCAGAATCAACGCCAATTCCTGCATCAGATGAAACATCGGAACCTGTTCCGCATATTCTTTGCAGATTTCATCATCACTATCTTCAATGATTTTGGATACATTCGTATAAGTCATACGACGATTTGAATTAATGACTGTCTCTGCAATCTTATGTGAAATCACATTACCCTTTGCATCAATATCCATAAAACAGCTGAGAGTCAGGCGGTCAACACCCGGATTAAGGGAGCAGATACCATTGGATAACTTATGTGGAAGCATAGGAATCACGCGGTCTACAAGATAGACGCTTGTGCTTCGTTTTAAGGCTTCTTTATCTAAACTCGAACTTTCCCTTACATAATGAGATACATCTGCGATATGGACCCCTAAGCGATAGATATCACCCTCTTTTGAAAGTGTAACCGCATCATCTAAATCTTTTGCATCATCACCGTCAATCGTTACCGTCTGAAGATCTCTGATGTCCATTCGTCCACTAATATCCTTCGGATCAACTTCTTCACCGATACCACTTACCAGTTTCATTACTTCTTCCGGAAATTCTACAGGAAGTTCATAGCTTTTTACTACGGACATGATATCCACTCCCGGATCATTAATATGACCAAGAATCTCAATTATCTTTCCCTCCGGATTATGTGTTTCATCACCATAAGTGGTAATCTCAACCACGACTTTATGGCCGTCAATGGCACCCATCGTTTTCTCCTTCGGAATAAAAATATCCTTATTAAATTTTTGGCTGTCCGCAATGACAAATCCAAAATTCCTGCTTCTCTGAAACCTTCCGACTATCTGTGAGGTAGCATGTTCCACTATTGCAGTAATAATGCCTTCTCTTCGTTTACCTGGTTTTGCAGATTTCTTGTCTTCTTTAATTGTAACCCTGACTTTATCTCCGTGCAGAGCTCCATTTGTTGCGTCTCCCGGGATAAAGATGTCCTGATCTTCCCCTTCAATCGTTACAAATCCGAATCCTCGCATCGTTCCACAGAAAACACCGACCTTAATATTTTCACCAGGTAAACAATAACGACCATTGATATCAATTACAATGCTTCCTTCTGCCATCATCTGATCCAGTGCCACTCTCAGCTCATTCTTCGAATTTTTCGGAACTTGAAGGAATGCAACCATTTCTTTAAATCGCATTGGCGTATATTCACTGCTGGATATGAACTTCTCCAGCATATTTCTTTTTTCTTGCATTATTTCATTTTCTTTCATTAAAACCTCCATTATGCCACTTTACGGCATCTCAAATACTTTGAAGAATAAGAAACTAGAACCACTGTGCGGGTTTCTTATTCTTCCACGTGAAATTTTTTTCACACTTTATTCCTATTTGTTTATTGGTACTACACCATGCAGCACCTTGTACTCTTAATTACAACTTTACCTTATATCTAAAAAACACTCTGATAATTGTCAGAGTGTTTTCGCATACATAATCAATTACTAAATTAAATTTAAAACAACGGAAAGTACAATGAATGCTGCGCATAAAATCTTCGTTGATTTCTCGAGAGTACCTTCTGCGGAACGGCCTTTATTCTTGCTCCAGTATGTCTCAGAAGATCCTGTTAAGGTTCCCGATAATCCTGCTTGTTTGCCTTCCTGTTTTAACACTACAAATGTTAATGTTATACAAATCAGAATGTAAATGATCTGAACTAATAATCTTAATGTATCCATTGTCTGCACCTCCTAAAACTATTGTCCATTCTACCATATAAACCAAATTATTTCAACTTATTTTTTAATCAGTAAAGATTTTCCTGTCATTTCTATCGGTTTTGTCATACCCATCATCTCTATCATCGTAGGAACGATATCAGAAAGGCATCCATTTTCTTTCAAGGTATAACTTTCGTCATAGTTTACGAGAAGGAACGGTACTGGATTCGTCGTATGTGCCGTAAAAGGCTCACCAGTTACATAATCAATTAATTGCTCTGCATTTCCATGATCTGCGCAAAGGAACATCTGACCATCTACCGATAATAAAGCTTCTACCACTCTGCCAACGCAATGATCTATCACTTCGATTGCTTTAACAACTGCACTATCAATCCCTGTATGCCCGACCATATCAGGATTTGCAAAGTTGCAGACAATAACATCATATTTATCCGATTTAATTGCTTCTACTAAACGATCTGCTACTTCATTGGCACTCATCTCGGGTTGAAGATCATAAGTAGCAACCTTCGGAGATTTTACAAGAATACGGTCTTCGCCTTCATTTGGAATTTCTACGCCGCCATTGAAGAAAAAGGTAACATGGGCATATTTTTCAGTTTCTGCAATACGGGCTTCCGTCATATGATTTGCTGCAAGAAACTGTCCAAAGGTATTATCTAAAGATACTTTCGTAAAAGCTACTAATTTATTCTGAATGGTAATATCATAATTAGAGAAACATACAAAAGTTAGTTTCATTCTATTAATACGTTCAAACCCTGCAAATTCATCATCGCAGAATACTCTTGTAATTTCTCTTGCTCTATCCGGTCTGAAGTTAAAGAAAATGATCGTATCTTTTTCTTTGATTACTGCAGTTGGGTTCCCATTGTTCATCACAACGGTTGGCAATACAAACTCATCATTCTTGTCAAGGTCATAAGACATCTGTACTGCTTCTGTAGCACTGTCTGCTTTCTCACCTTCACCGAGAGCCATTGCATTATATGCTTTTTCTACACGGTCCCAACGATTATCACGGTCCATAGCATAGTAACGTCCCATAACAGATGCAACTTTGCCAATTCCAATTTCCTTCATCTTCTCTTCCAGCTGCTCAACAAAACCTTTACCCGAAGCCGGTGGAGTATCTCTGCCATCTAAGAATGCATGTACATATACATTCTTTAATCCCTGTTGTTTCGCAAGCTCTAACAGTGCATACAAATGTGTATTATGACTATGAACTCCTCCATCAGAAAGTAGTCCAAATAAATGCAAATCAGAATTATTCTTCTTACAGTTATCAATACCTTCAAGTAAAACAGAATTTGTAAAGAAGGTACCATCCATAATCTCTTTTGTAATTCTGGTTAATTCCTGGTACACGATTCTACCTGCACCCATGTTGATATGTCCAACTTCAGAATTCCCCATCTGTCCTTCCGGAAGGCCGACTTCCATACCGCTTGCATACCCCTTAACAAAAGGATACTTTGCCATCAAGTTGTCCATTACTGGCTTTTTAGCTTCCATAATTGCATTTCCCAGTGGGTTCTCACTCAATCCATAACCATCTAATATTAATAGTACTGTAGGCTTTTTGCTCATATTTTTACTTCCTTTCAAGCTATCTTTCTTGCTATCATTGTCCAATTAGATCTTTCACTTACAAACTTTTTATCTTACATGTTCTATATCTCTTATTTTATATCATTGTCTTGAATCTTTTTCTTGGATCTTTGTCTTGGATCTTTGTCTTGGATCTTTGTCTTATATATCTTACAAGTTCTTTATGTCATTTGCGTGAATTTGAAGCCTTACGGCCACTAAGTCTATATTATACACCATCTCAGCAAAATTCACAAATCCCAAGTTAAGGTTATTCACCCTAACTCAGGCAATAAATATGATATTAGTTTATTTATAATTAACGATTTGACCAAAGTCAGCTTTCAAGCTGGCACCGCCAACTAAACCACCGTCAATGTTAGGCTGTGCAAATAATTCAGCTGCACTGGAAGCAGAAACACTGCCACCGTATTGAATGCGGACACCAGCTGCAGTTGCATCATCATAGATCTCTGCGATACACTCGCGGATAGCTTTACATACTTCTTCTGCCTGTGCGGTAGTTGCAACCTTACCAGTTCCGATAGCCCAGATAGGCTCATATGCGATTACTGCTACTGCTGCCTGTGCAGGAGTTACGTTTAGGAAAGCAATCTTGATTTGCTGACGTACGAAATCTATTGTAATTCCCTGCTCTCTCTGTGTTAAAGTCTCACCACAGCAAACGATAGGTGTTAAGCCATGTTCGAATGCTTTGATTACTTTTTTATTAACGGATTCATTGGTTTCTGCGAAGTATTCTCTTCTCTCAGAATGTCCGATGATTACATATTTAACACCGATGCTAGTTAACATACCTGGGGAGATTTCGCCGGTATATGCACCATTCTCTTCGAAATACATATTCTGAGCACCGATTTCAATATTAGTACCCTTTGCAGCTTCTAATGCTGTGGTCAAGGAAATAGCAGGTACACAGAAGATAACATCGGAATCTTCTGTAGCTACTAAAGGTTTTAATTCATTGATTAAAGTAACAGTTTCAGCTGGAGTTTTATTCATCTTCCAGTTGCCTGCAATAATTTTTCTACGCATAATAAGTCCTCCTAATTATATAATATATGATTAAATCTTTTATCTACTTTTGAATAGAAATTCTTTATATTGTTTATTATAAAAATATTCCATTCTGCTTTTAAACAGAAATTCTTTATATTGTTTATCATAAGAAATATTCCAT
>JBASOB010000701.1:0-9166 GCA_049657865.1 Mobilitalea sp. | reverse complement strand
ACCTCCGGCATTAAATCTTCAATATCTATTCTCGGAATATACGTAGTATTTGATACAATAATATCATATTTACCCGTTATATTATCAAACAAATCACTATTAAAATATTCTATTTCAACCTGATGCTTGTTTGCATTTTTCTTAGCTATCACAAGTGCTTTTTCGGAAATATCAACTCCTACCGCTTTCTTTAATTGTGCCAGTCTTGCTAAGCTAACAATAATGCAGCCAGAGCCGGTACACATATCAAGAACAGTTTTATTATCACAAACTTTCAGCACTTCTTCTACTAACGTTTCCGTATCCTGTCTTGGAATAAGTACATCCTCCGAGACCTCAAACTCCAAGCCCATAAACTCCTGTGTACCAGTAAGATGCTGCAGGGGAATATGGCTTGCCCGAAGATCCACAAGTTCCTGGTATCTTTGTGCATCTTCTTCGGTCACAGACTCCTCGTCGTGAAGGAATAAGTAAGTTCTATTTATCCCAAAAACATGGGCTAGCAGATACCATGCATCCACATCGGCATCTGCTATCTCATGTTCCTTCAGTATTATACGCGCTGCCCTCAATAACTCTTTATAATTGCTCATTAAAATCCTCATCATTATATTGCATTCTTAATCGCACCTATCATTTAAGTCGCTAATCATCATCAAATGAGCTATCAAACTCTTTATCTTCTGCGTCGAAGAATTTATCAAGTGCTCTTAAGATTTCATCATCTTCTTCATCCGAATAACTTGCTTTCGCTTTGTTAGCAGCTGCAACTGCTTCTTTTTCAGCTACTTTCACAGTTCCGGCTACTTTAACAGTTCCAGCCACTTTTGTTGCTTCTTTCGCATCTTCCGTAGCTTTTGCTGCTGATACTTTCGCTGCTGCATCTTTTTCTTCTCTTGCAGATTCATACGTCTCCACTGCTCTTGCTGCTTTCGCTGCTTTTGCTGCTTGTTCCTGCTTCGCTGTCTGAGCTGCTTTCATAGCTGCTGCACTCTTTGCCTGCTGATCAGCCTTCATCGCTTGTGAAGTCTTAGCCGCTTCTACGGTTTTTGCTGCTTCTACAGTTTTCGTTGCTTCCACTGCTTTTAAGACCTCTACGACTTTGACTGCTTCTGCTGTTTTAGCTGCTTCTGACGACCTATTCTCCTGTGACGTTTTCTTAGTTTGAGCTACTTTATTTGTTTGAGCCACTTTATTTGACTGTACTACTTTATCAGCATTTGCTGATTTATTTGCATTTGCACCTTTTATATTTTGAGAAGATTTTGCTTTGTTTGAATAGTTTCCAGTAGTGGACTGTTGTTTGGTATTCGAACCAGTTGATTTTACTGACTTTCCATTTTTACTGGATTTGTCTTTGTTTGCTTCTACCAAGAATGTTCTCCAGTCAAATACAGCCTCAACTGATTGAATTGCTACTTCTATCATAGAATCTTCCGGTTCTTTGGTTGTAAGACCCTGCATCCATAATCCCGGCTGGCTGAGGATATTGACAATTTTACTCTCGCTCTTACCAGCTAAACGGATAAATTCATAAGAGATTCCTGCAATAAAAGGTACGAAAAGTATTCTTGATAATATTCTAAGTACAAGTCCTTCAATCGGAATGATGATAAAGAATACCAAACTGATTAGCATTACAAGCAGCATAAAGCTTGTACCGCAGCGTTTATGTTGTTTGGACTGCCATTTAACATTCTCTACGGTAAGTTCAAAACCATTCTCAAGACAATTGATTGTCTTATGCTCTGCTCCATGATACATGAATACTCGCTTAATTTCTTTCATTCTAGAAGCCAGTAGAATATAGCCGATAAAAATAACCAGACGAACCATACCCTCAATAAATGCATTCATATAATTATTCGTTACAACAGTAGACAATAAATTAGTAAGTAGTACGGGAAGAACCATAAAAAGTGCAATGGAAATGACAATGGAAACACAGACTGCGCATACCATTAGCAGGGTATTATTCGCTTCGTCTTTCTTTGCTTTTTTTGCTACTTCTTCTGCTGAATATGTTTTAGCTTCCTTATCTATAGACTCAAGGTCTTTCGTTTCTCCGTCTGCAATTACATTCTCAAACTGACTATCATTTTTTTTATCAGCTTTTTTATTCTTAGGTTTCTTCTGGGTTTCCTCTTCTTCTTCATCAAAAAAGCTGGCAGAAAAAGATAATACTTTCATACCAACAACTAAGGAGTCAACAAAAGCTAATATTCCACGAAAAATAGGAAGCTTAAATAGTTTTACTTTGTCAGAAAAATCCTTATGAGTATTCTTTTCAACTACAATTTCATTATTCGGCTTACGAACTGCTACCGCATAGACGTCTTTGTTCTTCATCATGACGCCTTCCATTACAGCCATGCCCCCAATACCTGATGGTTTCATCTTTGCACCCGAACCTTTCTTTTATTGTCTGAATTCAGATTCTATCTATATCTAAAATTATATCTATATCTATATTTATATTTATATTTAATATTTGATTTATGTTATTGTTATACCAAAAAATTGAACAGAGAATAAAGTTAACCTAAAATTCACTGTACTTTTATAGTAAGTACTTATGATATAGAAATTATACTCATAGGCACTATATTAATCTGCTGATATATTCTTGTTTGGTTCAAAACTTTCTTATTTAAAAATAGGTTGAGGAAGTAAACCTCAACCCAATTTTTAACGTTTATAATTTTCATAAAACTTCGTGTTCTATGCAATGTATGAATATCATAGTGCATTCAACACTTTCTGCGGATTCGGTATAATAATACCTGATCCGTTATCAAGTTCTATTCATCAACAGAAGAATTCTTCTGTTAATTCTCATCTTTGTTCAAACCATACTTACGGTTGAACTTATCAATAGCACCACGTGCTGCAGAAGCTTTCTGCTGACCTGTATAAAATGAATGACATTTGGAGCAGATTTCAACGTGAATTTCTTCCTTTGTTGAACCTGTTACAAATTCATTACCACAGTTGCAAGCAACTTTTGCTTGATAATAATTAGGATGGATTCCTTCTCTCATGTTTTTCACCTCTTACCTATCAATATAGTATTATATATTGGTAATATAATAATTCCAATCTAATAAACAGCTTTTTTATTATAACATGGTTTTTTTCCTATTGCAATACCTAAAAGACAATTTTGGTCTTTTTGATAGTTTCAATAAATTCAGCATTTGATTTTGTTCGAAAAAACATATCAATAATCCGTTCTAGTGCTTCATCCGACTTCATACCGCTTAATGCCTTACGCATTAAATAGGTAGCTTCGAGTTCAGGCTGCGTTAATAGCAGGTCCTCTCTACGGGTGGAGGATCTAGGAAGATCAATGGCCGGAAAGATTCTCTTTTCAGATAAACTGCGATCCAGTACTAGTTCCATATTACCGGTTCCCTTGAATTCTTCAAATACCACATCATCCATTCTACTGCCCGTATCAACAAGTGCAGTAGCAAGAATTGTAAGACTTCCGCCCTCTCGCATATTTCTTGCTGCTCCAAAGAACCTCTTCGGCATATGAAGTGCTGCCGGGTCTAACCCTCCCGATAACGTTCTGCCGCTTGGTTGAACTGTCAGGTTATATGCTCGGGCAAGTCTTGTGATACTATCAAGAAGGATGATAACATCCTGTTTATGCTCAACAAGGCGTTTTGCACGTTCGATTACCATCTCGGATACTCTTTTATGATTTTCCGGAAGCTCATCAAAAGTTGAATAAATAACTTCAACATTCTTTCCTTCAATCGATTCTTTAATATCCGTAACTTCCTCGGGACGTTCATCAATCAACAGAATAATCAGTTTCATATCTGGATGGTTGATTGAAACGGCTTTGGCAATTTGCTTGAGCAAAGTAGTCTTACCTGTTTTTGGCTGAGATACAATCATGCCTCTCTGTCCTTTACCGATCGGCGATATCAAATCTACCATTCGCATGGATACGCCGGCACCCGGTGTTTCAAGATGAATTCTCTGATTCGGGAAAACTGGTGTCAGATCTTCAAATCTTTTACGTTTTTGTGCCTCACTCGGATGAAAACCATTAATTGATTTAACAAATAACAATGCACTGAATTTTTCATTTTGATTACGCACTCTTGTATTACCCGCTACGATATCACCGGTCTTTAAATTAAAACGTCTTATCTGTGCTGGAGAAATGTATACATCGTTTTCTCCTGGCAGATAATTATCGCATCGTATAAATCCATATCCATCCGGAAGCACTTCTAATATTCCAATCTTCGCTTCACCGCTATCGAGTTGATCCGATTCATTGCGGCTGGGAGCTGATATCTTATCTTCACTACCTGCAGACTGAGCCTGTTCATTCTGAATCTGTTCTGCCGGAACAGGATTTGTTCTTGCTTCTGCTGTATTTAATACTGTCTCTGTCTGATGTTCATTTGCTTCAGAATTTAATAATGCGTCAATTAATTCACTTTTCTTCAGCGTGGTAATATTCTTTAATCCCTTTTCTTTTGCTATCTCTCTAAGATTAGCAAGAGTCATTGAATCATACTGCTTTTCCATTCATTCAGCTCCTTTAATTAAAGTTGGGTTCTCTTACGGAATAGGATATAGAAAATATACAGAAATTTATTTCGAGGGATAAAATCCATAGATTATCCTTGATTATGATACTATATTATACAACATTCCGACGAGAAAAGATAGGTTTTTCTTATAAGTCAAAGTTCCTAGAAAATAATGGAATTTATGTTTTTAGATTTTCTATTACGTTCTAGGATTACTGTCTCTTTCAGTATATGCTTGATTTACCCATTTCTTAGTGATATGATAACATAAAAATACATAGTAAGGTGGATGTCAGAATGGATATCAATGAAAAGGCACTTCAAATGCACGAAATATGGAATGGTAAATTAGAAATCACTTCAAAGTGTTCGGTAAAAACTCGCGAAGATTTGGCGGTTGCCTACACTCCCGGAGTTGCAGAACCTTGCAGAGTCATTGCAAAGGATAAGGAAGCTGCTTACAAATATACGATTAAAGCAAATACAATTGCTGTCGTTTCTGATGGCAGTGCTGTTCTTGGGCTTGGGAACATCGGGCCTTATGCTGCAATGCCTGTAATGGAGGGCAAAGCTATCCTATTTAAAGAGTTCGGCGGAGTAAATGCATTCCCAATCTGTCTGGACACTCAGGATACCGAAGAAATCATTAAAACAGTCGTTGCCATTGCTCCGGCTTTCGGTGGCATTAATTTAGAGGATATCTCCGCTCCCCGTTGTTTTGAAATTGAAGAACGTTTAAAAGGTCTGTTAGATATTCCTGTCTTCCATGACGACCAGCATGGCACAGCAATTGTTGTACTTGCTGGTGCCATTAATGCACTCAAAGTGACCGGGAAAGACAAAGAGACCTGTAAAGTTATCGTAAATGGTGCCGGTTCTGCCGGAATCGCCATTTCCAAATTACTATTGAACTATGGTTTTAAGAATCTCACTCTTTGCGATAGAGAAGGAATCCTGTCAAAGGAATATAAGAATTTAAACTGGATGCAGATTAAGATGCTTGAAGTTACTAATTTAGAGAACAAGAATGGCAGTTTAGCAGATGCTTTCGTTGATGCTGATTTATTTGTCGGAGTATCCGCTCCAAATATCGTAACCCACGAAATGGTTGCTTCTATGAATAAAGACGCTATCATTTTTGCAATGGCAAATCCAACTCCTGAAATTATGCCTGATCTCGCGAAAGAAGCAGGCGCAAGAGTAGTTGCTACTGGCCGCTCCGATTTCCCGAATCAGGTCAATAATGTTGTCGCTTTCCCCGGAATCTTCAAAGGAGCTCTAGAAGGCCGTGCCACTCAGATTACCGAAGAGATGAAGCTTGCTGCTGCCCTTGCGATTGCAGGGCTTGTCGACGACAAGGATCTGAATGAGGACAATATTATGCCACAACCTTTTGATCCAAGAGTCTGCGATGTAGTCTGCAATGCTGTTAAGTCTAATATTAGAAAGTAGCTATTATGAATATATGGGATCAAAAACGATATCATTCTTTAGATTATGAACTAAAGAAACAATACGGCAGAAAGATTTATAAGCTGTCGTTAAATGGAGGTATGAGCTGTCCGAATCGCGATGGCACCATTGACACCCGCGGATGTATCTTCTGCAGTGCAGGAGGGTCAGGTGATTTTGCCTCGTCCCCTTTACTTCCTATTACAGATCAAATAGAAGCAGCCAAAAAGCTTGTGGAAGGTAAAATGAAAGATCCCGGGAACGCAAAATACATTGCATATTTTCAAGCATATACGAATACGCATGCTTCTCTCACTCATCTTGAACAGATATTTACAGAGGCAATTCATCATCCTGATATCGTCATACTATCGATTGCTACCAGACCAGACTGTTTAAGTAATGATGTTCTGATTCTACTGAAAAAATTGAACCAGATCAAGCCTATTTGGATTGAGCTAGGACTCCAGACGATTCATGAAGCTTCCGCAGATTTCATTCGCCGTGGATACGAATTACCCGTCTTCCATACTGCCGTAAATAATCTTCATGAACTAGGTATCCCTGTCATCGTTCATACAATTCTAGGCTTGCCAAAGGAAACAAAGCATGATATGTTAATGACAATGGAGTATATCTCTAAGCTTCCAATATGGGGGATCAAACTTCAGCTTCTTCATATATTAAAGGGTACCGATCTTGGACTTTTGTATGAAGAAGGTAAGCTTGACGAACCAATGTCGCTTGAAGAATATATCGATCTTGTGATTTCCTGTCTTGAAATCCTTCCAGGTGAAATGGTAATACACCGAATTACCGGTGACGGCCCGAAGAAGTTATTACTAGCTCCTTTATGGAGCGGCAACAAAAAGCTTGTTTTGAATAGTATTCAGCATGAATTTAATATCAGAGATACCTATCAGGGTAAATACTATATTTCTTGATAAATTATTGTTTTATGTTTGCAATAAAGCTATCCTTTGTATTTTAGATAAATCAATATTTCGTATTTTTAACAAAAATACACTTCCTGTCCTCGAAAAATATCAAGTTTTATATTCGCAATCAAGCTATCCTTCATGTATACGATAAGATTATAATCATAAAGTTAAAATCTGTTTTACGAAAGGAGACATTATTATGCAGCAAGATACCTCTATGTTGTATAAACTCATCATTTTATATATTCTGAGAAGAGTAAACTTCCCCTTAACCAATGCGCAGTTAACTGCCTTCATTTTGGAGAAAGAGTATACCAACTATTTTAATATTCAACAGGCTATCTCAGAATTAATTGATGATTCTTATATCTCTACCAAAACGATTCGAAATAGTTCCAATTATCGGATTACTGAAAGCGGAACAGAAACCTTACTTCTCTTCGATAATATGATATCCTCAGGGATTAAGGAAGATATTGAAATCTATCTGCGTGAAAAAAAATATGAGCTTCAGGAAGAGGTTTCTACTCCTGCCGACTATTATCAGATTAAAAAAGGTGAATTTGCTGCACATATGAGCGTAATCGAACGCGAGACTTCAATTATTGATCTAACCTTAGTCGTAACCACTTCTGAAGAAGCCTCCATGATATGTAACAACTGGAAAGAAAAGAGCTCTGATGTTTATTCCTACTTAATGTCTGCTTTACTAGATAACGATTAGTACTAACTTTGTTACAAAATATCATCCCTTTTACAAATTATTATCTCTATTAAATTACTATCTCCGTTACAAATTTTCATCTTAATCAAAATTTACATTTCATAATATAATTTACTATCTCAGTTACAAAATATCATCTCTGTCAATTTATTAGATAAAATCCAAGAATTCTCTTTATTGATTTTATTCATTAGATGGACGGGGATTTTTTTTATTTTCACTTCAGTTAAGCTCAGTACTATAATTACTTTCATCTGCCTTCTATCTTGTTCGTAAAGGAATATTATTCTTTATATGGTGCTTATTTTTTAATCATTCAACAAATATAGTATTTATTCACTCAATTTCCTTTTTATTCAGCAAATTCCAATGGCAATTGAGGTATCATCAAATATAATTTGAATTTGACTCTTTTTATACAAACAATTAAGATATTAGTTTTACTATATCGACATATTAATTGAACTGTGCTAAAATAGATGCAAAATATATAAAATAAGTGAAGAGGAAGGTGCTCGATTGGGTATGAAAATTCTACTAGTTGATGATTCTGAAGCCGATTTAATGATACTTAAAAATATTTTAAGCGATTATACCATCACGACCGCTCATAACGGATTAGAAGCAATTGAAATTTTGAATTCAAACAAAGAAATCGAAATGATGATTCTTGATTTGGTTATGCCAGTTATGAATGGTTTTGATGTCTTGACTAAAATGCAACAAGATCCGGAACGTTATGATATATCAACCATCATTCTAACGAATAGCGACGAATTGGACAACGAAATCCGAGGCCTTGATCTAGGTGCTGTAGATTATGTTCGAAAACCTCTTAATTTTCAATCCTTACGAAAGAGAATCGAGATTCATACCAGATTACGAGCTGCCAGTCGCGTTTTATCCAAACATAACGCTTTACTGGAAGAAACCGTGCAGGAACGCACTAAGGAATTGGCAATTACCCGTAATATTACAATCAGCGCCCTCGTTAAACTCCTTGAAGTCAGAAATCTCGAAGCTTCGAATCATGTCCTGAGAACACAGCAGATGATGAAAGCCCTCTGTACTCATCTGAGTACGAAAGACCAATATAAAAGTATTTTTACTAAGGAATATATTACGGAGTTGTATGATACCTCTCCCCTTCATGATATCGGTAAGGTCGGCATACCAGATTATGTTCTTTTAAAACCAGGAAGATTAACTGCAGATGAATTTGAAATTATGAAAATGCACACAACCTTCGGTGTGGAAGCCTTGAAATATGATATTAACGCAGTTGGTTCCTTTTCTTTCTTAAAAACCGCTGCTTATATAATCGGTGATCATCACGAACGTTTTGATGGAACTGGATATCCAAATGGATTATGTGCCAATAACATTTCTATTCCAGGACGTCTCATGTCTATTATTGATGTCTATGATGCTTTAACCAGTGAACGTATCTACAAGTCGGCTTTTGACCACGAAGTTTCACTCAATATACT